>NZ_JBHVUQ010000096.1:0-29180 GCF_042884105.1 Streptomyces sp. NPDC058157 | reverse complement strand
GCCCCGCTCCCCCGAAGGGGGGCGGGGCCGCCGGCGTCCGTGGACGTGGATCAGGCGGCGTCGACGACGCCGGAGGCCGCGATCTCGACCTTGCCCTTGGGGGCGCCGGACTGCGAGCCCAGGGCCTCGATCTGGTCGACCAGGGCCTGGCCCTCGACGACCTCGCCGAAGACGACGTGCTTGCCGTCGAGCCACGGGGTGACGACCGTGGTGATGAAGAACTGCGAGCCGTTGGTGTTCTTGCCGGCGTTCGCCATCGACAGCAGGTACTTGCGGTCGTGCTTCAGCTCGAAGTTCTCGTCGGCGAACTTCTCGCCGTAGATGCTCTTGCCGCCGGTGCCGTTGTGGTTGGTGAAGTCACCGCCCTGCAGCATGAACTGGGGGATGATGCGGTGGAAGCCGGAGCCGGCGTAGCCGAAGCCGTTCTGGCCCGTGGCCAGCTCGCGGAAGTTGCGCGCGGTCTGCGGGACGACATCGTCGAACAGGTTGAAGACGATGCGGCCGGCGGGGGCGCCGTTGATGTTGATGTCGAAGTAGACGTTGCTCATGGGTCCCATCCTGTCACTCCCGGTGCGGAACGCGACCCGGCGGGGCCCTGGAGCCCTCCGACAGACCGCCCATCCGGGGCGTTCCGGGCATGTTCGAGGCCCGTTCGAAGGGGGTCGGGACGCCGCGGCGCCCCGACCCCGTCCGGTCAGCCTCCCGTACGGGTGCCCGTGCCCTTGGCGGCGTCCAGGGCGTACACGCAGCGGTCCTTGCTGCACGCGTACACCACGCCGGCCTCCGCCACCGGCGCACCGGTGATCTCGCCGCCCGTGGCCAGCTTCCAGCGCAGCTGCCCGCCCGCCGCGTCCAGGGTGTACAGGCAGTGGTCGGCCGAGCCGAAGTGGACCCGTCCGTCCGCGACCACCGGCGGGCCGGTGATCTCCCCGCCCGCCGCGAACCGCCACTTCGGGGTGCCGGTGACCGCGTCGAGCGTGTACAGGGCGCTGCCCGCGCCCAGGTGCACGTTGCCGCCCGCCACCAGCACCGGGTCCGCCGCCGGGCGCGGCTCGGTGGCGATGCGCCAGCGGTCCTTGCCGGTGGCGGCGTCCAGGGCGTAGACGGTGCCCAGGTAGTCGGCCAGGTAGACCCCGCCGCCGGTGACCGCCGGGCCCGGCGCGAACGCGGGCGGGGCCAGGAAGACGGCCGGGGCCTCGAAGTGCCAGCGGACCCGGCCCGAGGCCCGGTCGACGGACAGCACCCGGGTGCCGGCGGCCACGTAGACGTTGCCGTCGGGGGCCGGGGTGACGCGGACCGGGACGTTGCCGCAGGAGGCCGCGTCCCCGACCGGGTAGGACCAGGCCTCCAGGCCGGAGCGGGCGTCGAGGGCGCGCAGCCGGGCGTCCTGCCAGACGTAGACCGTGCCGTCGTGCAGGACGGGGGCCGCCTCCGGGGTCTCGAAGTCGGTCTGGGCGCCGCTCAGCTCCCACAGCTTCTGCCCGTTGGAGGCCTCCCAGCCCTGGACGCCGCCGCCGCGCGTGGCGGTGATGACGGTGCCCCGCTCGGCGCGCAGGGCGTACACCCAGGCGTCGGCGTTCAGCCGCCACCGCTCGGAGCCGTCCTTGGCGTCGAGGGCGAACAGGGAGGGCCCGTCGGAGGCGTGGATGCGGCCGTCGGCGACCGCCATGGACCAGGCGACGTCCCGGGTCTTGAACTGGCGCCGGCCGCTGCCGACGTCCAGCGCGTGCACCTCGAAGGAGGTGACGTACAGCAGGTCGCCCGCGACGGTCGGGGTCCCCCACACCTCGTTCGACATGCGGAAGCGCCACGGCCGCCAGCGCCCGCTGTCCGGGGACGGCCCGGGAGCCGGCACGGACGGGGTGGCCGCCGGGGCCGCGGCCGGGGCCTGGACCCCGGCCGGCGGGCGCACCCAGCCGGTCGCCGAGTCCGCGGCGGCGAGCCCGGCCGGGGCGGAGGCCGTCGCGCGCGGGCCGGGCCCGATGGGCACCGGGGAGCCGCCGAGCTGCACGGGCGCGCCGGGCAGCGAGGGGACCGGCGCCAGCGGCGGGCGGTCCGGGCGCGGGGGCAGGGCCTGCCCGGTGCGCGGGTCGGTGAACGGGTCGGCGGTGCCGCGCGCGGGGCGGCGGTGCGTGGTGGGCCCGGAGACGGGCGGCGCGGGGGCGTGCCCGGAGGCGGGGGCGTGCCCGGAGGCGTGCCCGGAGGCGGGGGCGGCCGCGGAGCCGCCGTGCGGGGCGTGGGAGGGGCCGCCCGGGGACGGGACTCCGGGGGCGGGCGTGCGGTGTCCGGCGCGCCGGGCCTCGATCATCGCGACGGCCCGCGCCGGCAGCCAGGCCGAGGCGGTGCCGCTGTCGTCGCCGCCGTCGAAGAGGTGCGGGGCGAGCTGCGCCTGGAGGTCGGCGGGGGTCGGGCGCTGGGCCGCGTCCATCTGCATGCAGGAGTCGATCAGCGGCCGCAGCTCGTCCGGCAGCCCGTCGAGGTTGGGTCCCTCGCGCAGCAGCATGAACACCGTCTCGACCGGATTGGCCCCGTGGTACGGCGGGTGTCCGGTCGCGGCGAAGACCAGGGTGGAGCCGAGCGAGAACACGTCGCTGGCGCCCTTGACGCTGCGCGAGTCCTTCGCCTGCTCCGGCGACATGTAGGCGGGGGTGCCGACGGCCACGTTCGTCATCGTCAGCCGCGTGTTGGACACGCCGCTCGCGATGCCGAAGTCGATCACGCGCGGCCCGTCCTCGACGACCAGCACGTTGGACGGCTTGAGGTCGCGGTGGACCAGGCCCGCCCCGTGGATGGACTGCAGCGCCTCGGCGATCCCGGCCGCGAGCCACCGTACGGCCTGCACGGGCATCGGCCCGCACTCGTTGACGATCTCCTCCAGCGAGGGCGCCGGCACGTACGCGGTCGCCAGCCACGGCACGGCGGCCCGCGGGTCGGCGTCGACCACGGCCGCGGTGTAGAAACCGGACACCGCGCGCGCCGCCTCGACCTCGCGCGTGAACCGCACGCGGAACAGCTGGTCCTCGGCGAGCTCGGTGCGCACCGTCTTGATCGCGACCCGCCGCCCGGATGCCGACCGCGCGAGATAGACCAGCCCCATGCCGCCGGCGCCGAGCCGTCCCAGCACCTCGAAGGGGCCGATCCGTCTCGGGTCGTGCTGCGTCAGCTGCTCCACCACTCGCCTCCACACCTCCCCGTACGGACCCTCTGCCCGGGCCCGCTCTTTCCCAGCGCGTCCACCGGCGCGTCCACCAGCGCGCGCCCCGACTCCGGGCCCGTGGCCAGGAGTCGCGCCCTCCCGATTCTGTCAGGCCCGCGCCTGGTCCGGCCCCGGCTCCGGGTCCGCGTTCGCGCGCGGCTCCGACAGGAGGGCGAAGACGGCTCCTTGATTGTCGGCGACGACGGCGATCCGGCCGTACGGCGTGTCGAACGGATCGGCGGTCACGCGCCCGCCGAGGCGCTGCACCGTGGCCACGCTCGCGTCGCAGTCGGGGACGGCGAAGTAAGCCAGGAAGTGGGCGGGCATGATCTCCGGGAAGGCGTCGGTGATCAGGCTGCGGCCCAGGACGGCGGTGGTGGCGCCGGGCGCGGAGCCGGGCGGGGACCAGAGGCGGTACTCGGCGGCGGCGGGCGTGCCCGTGGCGCTGTGGGTGCCGGTGTGGGTGCCGGTGTGGGTGCCGGTGGCGGCGCCCGGGTCGTCGGGGTCGTACTGGTCCTCGGGGACGTAGCCGAAGACGGTGGCGTAGAACACGTCCACCGCGTCGCGGGCGCGGGTGTAGAGCTCGCCCCAGCAGTAGGTGTACGGCTCGTCCTGGGCCTCGAAGCCGTGGTGGGTGCCGGGCTGCCAGAGCCCGAAGACGGCGCCGCCCGGGTCGGCGGCCAGGGCGGCGGTGCCGTAGGGGCCGACGGGCTGCGGGTCCATCACCATCTGGCCGCCGGCGGCGCGGATGCGGGCCGCGCAGGCGTAGGCGTCGGCGGTGTACAGGTAGATGCCCCAGACGGTGGGCATGCGGCCGTCGGGCTTGGGGGCGAGGGCGGCGACGTTGCGGCCGCGGCTGTAGGCCTGGGTGTAGCCGCCGTACTCGGGTCCCGCGCTGCCGCCGAAGGTCCACCCGAACAGCTCGCCGTAGAAGCGCTTGCCCGCCTCGACGTCGGGCAGGGAGGCGTCGACCCAGCAGGGGGAGCCTTCCGCGAATGCGACCATGGGGAGGTTCCTTCCGGTTGCGCTGGGTCTGTCCCTGATGGACATGGTCCGCCCGAAAGGTTGTCCACACCCTGTTGATAAGACTATTCGGGGGATACGGGAGGGTACGGAGGGGGGTGGGCCGGTCTCGCACGGGCCGCTCACCGGCGCCGCAATTCGGCCGAAATCCGTCGGTCCGGGATGCCCCGCGGCCGCTCCCAGGCTGGTAGGCGGGTTGCCGGCGGGGCGGTAACCCCATTTGCAGGCGGCCGAATAGCGCGCCGGAGCCCCCTCGGTAAGCTGACGGCATGACAGGACAAGTACGCACCGTCGACGGGCGTGTCGCCGGCCGGCGCGGCCAGGCGACGCGGCAGAAGCTGCTCGACTGCCTCAGCGAGATGCTCAGCTCCTCGCCGTACCGCGACGTCAAGGTGATCGACGTCGCGCGCAAGGCCGGTACCAGCCCCGCCACCTTCTACCAGTACTTCCCGGACGTCGAGGGCGCCGTCCTGGAGATCGCCGAGCAAATGGCCACGGAGGGCGCCCAGTTGACCGCGCTCGTCGAGGGCCGCAACTGGGTCGGCAAGGCGGGCTGGGCGGCCGCCGAGGAACTGGTCGAGGGATTCCTGGACTTCTGGCGCCGCAACGACGCGATCCTGCGCGTGGTCGACCTCGGCGCGGCCGAGGGCGACAAGCGGTTCTACAAGATCCGCATGAAGATCCTGAACTCCGTCACCAACTCCCTTACGGAGTCGATGAAGGAGCTCCAGGCCAAGGGCAAGGTCGACAAGGAGCTCAGCCCGGCGGCGATGGCCGGCTCACTGGTGGCGATGCTGGCCGCGGTCGCCTCGCACCAGAAGGGCTTCCAGACCTGGGGCGTCAAGCAGGCGGAACTCAAGCCCAACCTGGCGCTGCTCGTGCACCTGGGCATCACCGGCAAGAAGCCGACCAGGTGACGGCGGACCCCGCTCGGGGGTCCGCCGTCGGCGCAGGCTCCGGCAGATGCAGCCGCAGCAGTGCTTCCTGCGGTCAGCGGCGTTCCAGGCGGAACAGTCTGATCTCGCGCTCGATGCGCGCCTGGTACGTCGCGTAGGGCGGCCAGAACTTCAACACCGCCCGCCACGCCTCCGCCCGTTCGGCCCCCTCCAGCAGGCGGGCCCGTACCGCGATGTCCCGCCCCTGCCAGTTCACGTCCGCGTCCGGGTGCTTGAGCAGGTTCCCGGTCCAGGCCGGGTGGCCGGGGCGGCCGAAGTTGGACCCGATCAGCAGCCAGCTCGCGCCCCCGTCCTCCGGCATGCACGCGAGCGGGGTGGTCCGCGGCTCGCCGCTCCTGGCTCCCTTGGCGGTGAGGATCACCCCGGGCAGCATCCGGGCGCTGAGCAGCACCTTTCCGCCGGTCAGGCGGTGCACCGCCTTGTCCATGGCGGGGATGAAGTGCGGTGCGATCTTGGCGAAGAGGAGGGTCGAGGACACCTTCTGCATGATCTTTACGGGGAGGGTCGCACCGGGAGCCATCAGACGGCCGCCTTCTGTGGGTTCTGCGGGCTCTGTGGGTTCTGTGGAGTCGGGACGGGGTCGGGTGCCGGGAAGAGGCCGGCCTGCTGCGCGGCGTGGCCGCGGAGCCGGTGGACCGGGCCGAACAGCAGCTCGTCGGCGGCCGCCCGCTTGAAGTAGAGGTGGGCGTCGTGCTCCCAGGTGAAGCCGATGCCCCCGTGGAGCTGGATGGCCTCCCCCGCCGTGATCCGCAGCGCCTCCAGGGCCTGAGCCAGGGCGAGGGCGCCCTGGCCGGGGTCCCAGGCGGCGTAGTAGGCGGCCGAGCGGGCGGCCTGGACCTGGACGTAGAGGTCGGCGAGGCGGTGCTTGACCGCCTGAAAGGAGCCGACGGGCCGGCCGAACTGCTCGCGCTGGCGCACGTACTCCACGGTGCGGGCCAGCGCCTGGCCCGCCGCGCCGACGGCCTCGGCGGCGAGGACGGAGGCGGCGAGGAGACCGGTGGCGGCCAGGGCGGGGAGCGGGTCGGGCCCGTGGCCGTCCTGTCCCGCGACTCCCGCCGCTCCCGCTGCTTCCGCCCCGCCGAGCAACTCGGCCTCCACGTCCCGTAGTTCGATGCGGCCCTGCGGGCGGGTCTCGTCGAGGGTGGCCTGCCGGGCCCGGACGAGGCCGGGCGCGTCCCCGCGGACCAGGAACAGCAGGGTCCGGGCCCGGGCGAAGCCACCGGTGTGCGCGGCGACGAGGAGCAGGCCGGCGCTGTGCCCGTCGAGGACCTGGGCGACCTCCCCGTAGAGCCGCCAGCCGGCGCCGTCCGCGCGGGCCTGCACCCCGCCCGCGCGGCCCCCGCCCGCCCAGTCGCCGGGGGCGTTGTCGCCGGTCAGGGCGAGGGCGGTGGCCAGGGCGGGGCCGGGCACGGCGAGGGCGGCGGTGCGCTCCCCGGCCGCGAGCGCGGGCAGCAGGGCGGCGCGCTGGGCGTCGGTGCCGAGGGCCCCGATCAGCGGGGCGGCGAGGGCGGCGGTGGCGAGCAGCGGCGAGGGCAGCAGCACGCGCCCGGTCTCCTCGCAGGCCAGGGCCAGGTCGGCGGGGGTGCAGCCGACGCCGCCGTACTCCTCGGCGACGGCGATGCCGGGCAGGCCGAGCTGCCGGGAGAGCCGCTGCCACAGCTCGCGGTCGTATCCGGTGTCGGTCCGGACGGCGGCCTTGACCTCGTCCGGGCCGCAGCGTTTGCCCAGGATCTCGCGCAGGGTGCGGCGCATCTCGTCCTGCTCCGCGGTGAAGGCGGCATCCATCGTCGGGCTCCTCCCCGTTTCTGACGGGCCGTCATGTTAGAGCGGCGGGGGCGAGATGCACAGGGGGCGGGGGGCGGGCTTTGAGGGCGGGGGCGGGGGGCGGGTAGGGCCGGATCGCAGGCCCGGCGGGGTTACATCTGACGTAGTGTCAGATGTACCGTTCCCCCATGCCTGGACCCCTGCCCGGACCCCTGTCCGGACCCCTGTCCGCACCGCCCGTGTCCCCGTCCCTTCCCGCCCCGCGCCGCCGGGTCGCGGTGGTCGGCGTCGCCCTCTCGGACTGCGGCCGGGTGGACGGCCCGACCCCGTACGCCCTGCACGCGCAGGCGGCCCGCCGGGCCCTGGCCGACTCCGGCCTGGACCGCTCCGTCATCGACGGCTTCGCCTCGGCCGGCCTCGGCGTCCTGGCGCCGGTGGAGGTGGCCGAGTACCTCGGCCTGCGGCCCACCTGGGTCGACTCGACGTCCGTCGGCGGATCGACGTGGGAGGTGATGGCCGCCCACGCCGCCGACGCCATCGCCGCCGGCCACGCCAACGCCGTCCTGCTGGTCTACGGCTCGACGGCCCGCGCCGACATCAAGGCCCGGCGGCGCACCTCGAACCTGTCGTTCGGATCGCGCGGGCCGCTCCAGTTCGAGGTGCCGTACGGGCACACGCTGGTCGCCAAGTACGCGATGGCCGCCCGGCGCCACATGCACGAGTACGGCACGACGCTGGAGCAGCTCGCCTCGGTGGCCGTCCAGGCCCGGGCGAACGCCGCCGCCAACCCGGACGCGATGTTCCGCGACCCGATCACGGTCGAGGACGTCCTGACCTCGGACCCCATCGCCGACCCCTTCACCAAGCTGCACTGCTGCATCCGCTCCGACGGCGGCTGCGCGGTGCTCCTGGCGGCGGAGGAGTACGTCCCGGACAGCGCGAAGACCCCGGTCTGGGTCCTGGGCACGGGCACGGCCGTCTCCCACACCACGATGTCGGAGTGGGAGGACTTCACGGTCTCCCCCGCCGCCGTCTCGGGCCGCCGCGCCTTCGCCCGCGCGGGGCTCACCCCGGCGGACGTGGACCTCGCCGAGATCTACGACGCCTTCACGTACATGACCCTGGTGACGCTGGAGGACCTCGGCTTCTGCGCCAAGGGGGAGGGCGGCGCCTTCGTGGAGAAGGGCCGCCTGCTGCGTGACGGGGAACTCCCGGTCAACACGGACGGCGGCGGCCTCTCCGCCTGCCACCCGGGCATGCGCGGCCTGTTCCTCCTGGTGGAAGCCGTCCGCCAGCTCCGCGGCGAGGCGGGCCCGGGCCGCCAGGTCACCAAGCGCGGCGGCGGTGGCGGCCTGCCGGAGGTGGCCCTGGCATCGGGCACGGGCGGCTGGTTCTGCTCATCGGGCACGGTACTGCTGGGGCGGGGGTGAGGGGGGCGCCCGGCTCGGGTGCGGGGCGGTGGGTGGGGGGGCGGTCTCCCGCCGGACGGTGACCGGCCAGCCGGGCGGGACCAGGGGTCGTCGGAGTCCCGGCCGGGCGGTCTCAGAGCTGCCTTGGGGGTTTCCCGCCAGTCCCACTGTCCTTCCGGTTCGGGCCGGCCTGTCAAGGGCGCTCCCTCCGGTCGCGTCGCTTCGCGATCGCCTTCGGCGACCCTTGACAGCCCGCCCCGCCCCGGAAAGACAAGGACTGCCGGGAAACCCCCAAAGGAACGGGACGGTCCTACCTTGACCATCCGGCTCCCTCAGCGAGCAGGCGGGGACGTCGGGGGCCGGCAGACCGGGCATCCGGGCCGACACCCATCCCCTCCGCGCCGGATCGCTACGCGCTCCTCCCGTCTCGGCGGCCGACTGCCGTCTGGGGTCCCTGCCCGCAGCCGAGGACGACGGGAGCGTCATCCGGGGCCGGTGGGCGCCTCGGATCGCCACGCGGTTCTTTCGTCCCGGCGGCCGACGGCCGTCTGGGGCTGGCCACCGAGAGGCCTGCTGAGCACCCGGGCACGGCGGTGGCGACAGCGGACGTGGCTCGGGGCGGCGGTGGTGGGCCGCCGACCCGGCTGTCGGGTGTCTTCGGGGTTATCTGGTGGTCTTCAGGGTGGACAGGTCCTTGGCCAGGGCCGTCACCTTGGCGTTCAGCTCGCCGAGCTGGCGGGAGAGGGCGGCGATGCCGTCCTCGTGGGGGACGCGGCCGTTGCCGTTGACGGCGAAGGCGCGGGCCTTCGGGACGCCGCTGATCTGGATCTCCACGCCGGCCCATGCCGCCAGTACGGCCTGCTGCTCCGGGCTGCCGGCGCCGAACAGGTCGCCGGCCTTCTGGTAGGTGGTGTCCGCGAAGTCCTGGAAGGTGGCCTGGGCGGTCGACGCCCTGAGCGCGTCGTACCAGATGCGTCCGGCGCCCTCCCACGCGAATCCGCCGATGCCCACCGCCGCCAGGTAGAAGGCCTTGTTCGGGATGCCGGAGTTGAGGTGGACCCCGCCGGAGTCCCCTCGCGGGGTGTCGGGCAGGTGGATGAACTTGCTCATGCGGTCGGGCTGGGGGTCCTTGCCGAACTGGGGATTGTTGTACGCCTGCCCCGGCTCCTTCAGCGACCGCAGGGCGTCACCGCTGATTCCCGGGGTCCACACCTCGGCGCCGATCTTCCAGTCCGCCTCGTCCGCCTTCTGCTTCAGCGACCACTGCTTGACCAGTGAACCGAATACGTCGGACATCGATTCGTTCAGGGCCCCGGACTGGTTGTGGTACTCCAGGGCGGCGGTGTTCTCGGTGACGCCGTGCGTCAGCTCGTGGCCGATCACGTCGAGGGATCCGGCGAGGTTGCTGAACTCCGTCCCGTCCCCGTCGCCGAAGATCATCTGCTGCCCGTCCCAGAACGCGTTGTTGAACTGCACGTCGAAATGGACGTAACCGTCCAGACGCATTCCCTGGTCGTCGATCGAATTGCGCTGGAAGACCTGCCGGTAGAAATCGCGCGTCAGGCCCAGGCCCTCGAAGGCCTGGTCGACCGCCGTGTCCGCGGACTCCGGTCCGTCCTCCGTCCTGACCAGGTTGGCACGGCGCAGGGTGGTCCCCTCGTCGCAGTCGAAGATGGTGCGCCGGCCGTCACCGGGGGTGGCGGTGGCGCCCGCGAGGGACGCGCGGACATTGCGTTCACCCCGCAGACGGGCGGTGGTGAGGAGGGTGTCCAGGGCGGCCTGGCGAACCGCGCCGTCCGGGCTCTCCAGGAGCTTGTCGAGAATGTACGGAGGGATGATGCAGTTGATCGGTCGGGTCCTGCTCATGGGGCACCTCCTGAGCGAGAGGACCAACGATTAAGAATTCATCATTTGATGGTTCATCATTTGATGTCGGGGGATTTCAGAATTGCAGGGCAGCGGGCGTTTCACGCTGATATCACCAGTCTTGCGCCGCCGCCACTCGGCGGCAACCGCCCGTACGGCCGTCCCGGGGTCCGAGGGGGCGCATCCGGGTGGGAGGGGGGCGCGTCGGGGGGCGCGTCCGGGTGGGAGGGGGGCACGGTCGGGCGTGTCGGGGGGTGCCGGGGGCGGGGCGGGGTGGCGGGGGCCGCTGCGGCGGGGCGGGGGGCGCTCGCCCGGTGGGTGGGGAACGGCGGGGAGCCGGGGGGCGCAGTCGCAGGTCAGGGGGCCGGGCGGGGGGCGGGGGTCGCGGCCCGGGCGGCCGGCGGGCCGGGGCGGCCGGGCGGGGCGCCGCCGGGCGGGACGGGGTTTCCGGGCGTGTCACGTTATGGCTCCGCGCGTCGCACCTCATGCATGATTGAGCCGACCGGTTCTTCATCTGCGACCGAATTCCATCTGCTTCAACACCCTTCCTGGCTGCGGAGGTTCGCGATGGCGGTACGGACACGCGTCCATCTCGTGCTGGTGCACGGCCTGTTCTCCTCCGCGAAGGTGTGGAAGGCGTTCGAACGGCTCCTGGCCGGCGACCCCGAACTCGGCGACTGGCTCAGCGTCCACCCGTTCCAGTACGACTCCCCCCTCGTGCGGCTGCGCCCCGACCGGCGCGTCGCGGAGACCGACGACATCGCCGACCAGTTCGGCACCTTCCTGGAGACCGAACTCGCCGACGCCGAACGGATCGTGATCGTCACCCACAGCCAGGGCGGCCTCGTCGTCCAGCGCTTCCTCGCCCGCAAGCTGTGGAACGGCGAGGGCGGCGACCTGCGCCGCATCCGGCACTTCACGATGTTCGCCTGCCCCAACACCGGCTCCGGCTTCTTCCTCACCGTCCGCAAATGGCTCAAGGTGCTGTGGCACAACCCGCAGGAGCAGCAGCTGCGCCCCTTCGACCGGGCGGTGACCGAGGCCCAGCGCACGGTGCTGAGCGCCGTGGTGCACGCCCGCGCGTACAGCGACAAGGAGTGCCCGATCCCCGTGCGCGCCTACGGCGGTTCGGCCGACGACGTGGTGCCGCCGGTCGTCGCACGCGGCGTGTTCCCCAAGGGCGGGGTGGTCACCGCCGACCACTTCTCCATCGTCCAGCCCGCCGACCGCACCACCGCCTCCTACATGGCCGTGCGCGGCGCCCTGCTGGAGGCGGCCCGGGAGGACGCGGCCGGCGCGGCGGCGGAGCCGGAGGTGCTCACCCCGCGCTCCCCCGGCGACACCGACGGGCGGCCCGTCCTGCCGGCGCCCGCCGCCGCGGAGCCGGACCTGGCTCCGTTCCCGCCGCCGCCCTACCCGCAGCCGGAGGACGGCCAGCTGAAGGGGGAGGAGCGGCTCGCGCTGGTCGCGCACCTGCTGTCGGAGGAGGCCCGCCAGCAGGTCCACGTCCTGGCCGGGCTCGGCGGCTCCGGCAAGAGCCGCCTCGCGCTGGAGGCCGCGGACCGGGCGCAGCGCGACGGGCGCCGGGTGTGGTGGGTGTCGATGCCGGAGCTGAGCCTGCGGATGCGGATGATCGCCCGCGACCTGGGGGCCCCGTCGATCATGGTGGAGCGGGCCTGGCTGCTGGGCACGGCCATGGACCTGGTGTGGACGCTCCTGAACGACTGCCCCGACCCGTGGCTGCTGGTCTTCGACAACGCGGACGATCCCGAGCGCCTCGGCCCCCGGGGCGGCCAGGTCGCCGCCGGGACGGGCTGGCTGCGCAGGCCGCAGAACGCCCGCGGCACGGTCCTGGTCACCAGCCGGGTGCGCCGCCGGCAGACCTGGGGCGACGGCAACCGGGTCCACCAGGTGCCGCTGCTGAACGAGAAGGACGGCGCGTCGATGCTGCTGGAGCGGACCGGCGGCCTGGGCGGGACGAACGAGGACGCGCGCCGGCTCTCGCGCGAGCTGGGCGGGCTGCCGCTGGCGCTGCGGCACGCCGCCGACACGATCAAGGCCGTGAACGAGTCCCGGATCTCGTCGGACGGCGACATCCGGGACTTCGAGACCTTCCGCAGGACGGTCGCCGCCGGCCTCGACACCACCGCGGGCCAGGACGGGCCGCACCTGGGCGAGCTGCTGGGCCGGGAGATCGTGGAGAAGACCTGCGGGATCGCCCTGGACCTGCTCGGCCGGCGGGAGCAGGGGCAGGCGGCGGCCCTGCTGAAGGTGTTCGCCTGCCTGAGCATCGCCCCGATCCCCTACCGCTGCCTGCTCGCCGGGCAGGACCTCACCCGCTCCCCCCTCTTCCCCGGCGCGACCCCGGCGCGCACCGGCGCCGCCCTGGCCGGTCTGGAGGAGTTCGGGCTGGTGGACGCCTACGAGCGGGAGGGCTTCGCGGAACGCGACCTGGCGCACGTGCTGACCATGCACCCGGTGGTGCACGGGGTGCTGCGCGAGGACGGGGAGGTGCGGGAGCGGTCCGCGGACTACTACGGGCTGGCCGTGCGGATGGTGCTGTCGGCCGTCCACCTGCGCAATCCCGACCACCCGGCGAACTGGCCGCTGTGGGCCTCGCTCGCCCCGCACGCGGTGGAGGTGGCGCGGGCCTGCCTGCTCGGCGACCTGAAGCTGGCGGACCGCACAGTGCGCGCCGAGGCCCTGGAGCTGGCCCGGCTGACCGCCCGCTACCTGATCGCGACGGGGCTGCCGGGTCCGGCGTACGACCTGGTGCTGCCGATGGTGGAGCGGTGCGCCTCCTTCGGGTTCGACGTGGACGACCGGGAGATCCTGGGGCTGCGCCACGAGCAGGGCCGCATCCACCTGGACCGGGAGCAGCTGGCGCAGGCGGAGCGGGTGCTGGAGCAGGTGGTGCGGGCGCGGACGCTGATCCTCGGCGAGAACGACGCCGACACGCTGGCCAGCCGGCACAAGCTGGCCCGGGCGATCAACGAGCAGTCCGGGCGGGAGGGGGAGGCGGAGGTGATGCTGCGCTCGATCGTGGAGGCGGAGAACGAGGTGCGCGGCCGGGAGCACTACGACACGTTGGTGATGCGCAACACCCTGGCCCGTACGATGCTGGCGCTCGGTTCGCACGCGGAGGCGGAGGCGGAGGCCCGACAGATCCTGGACATCAGCCGCCGCAACCACTGGCCGCCGTCGACGCCGGAGATCCTGCGGGCGCGGGAGACGCTGACGCACGCGCTGCTGCGCCAGGACCGGGCGCACGAGGCGGAGCAGGTGATCCGGGCGGCGCTGCGGGACGCCTCGCAGCCGCCGGACTCGAACCTGGTGATGCGGTTCCGGTTCACGTTCGTGCTGGTGCTGCTGGGGATCCGGGGGCGTACCCCCGAAGCGGTGAACCAGTTGAAGGCACTGGTGCGGGACCTGGACCGGGTGGTGGCCTCGGAGCATCCGCTGTCGGTGCAGGCCAGGGCGCTGCTGGAGAAGACGTTGCGCGAGATGCCCACCTGAGCGGCGCTGAAACCCCGCCATTCCGCGTCAGTTGGGCGGAACTCCGGCGGCCGGTGCGGGCTTGCGCGTAGCCTGACGGTGCCTCACCCTGTGTGACGCGTCCCACACCGAAATGCGCGGAGGTCCGCCGATGACTGCTGTCCCGGCCGATACGAACGACGACCAGTCCCTCAGATGGGGGGCGCCGGGGAGCGCTCTGGAGGAACTCCAGGCGGAGGTCGGCCGGCGGATCGCGATGGAGGCCCTGGAGGCCGGACGGCAGGCGCTCGAACTCGACGCCAAGTCCGCCTTCCGTACGACCAGTGGGACGCATCCCGTGTAAGTGCTGTTGTTCTCTGCATGTCTTTCCGAGCGCCCGGGGGGCCGTCGAATGACGTCAGAACAGGCAGAACGAACCACGCAGGGCGCATGGGCCGCCCCGGAAGCACCGGAGCGGCCACCGCACGATCCGTTCTTCCGCGCCGTCACCGCGCCCGCCTTCACCCATGAACTGCTCGCCGCCCTCGCGGCGGGCCGCTGCGCGGCGGTGCGGGTCCCGGGCTTCCTCTCCGAGGAGCGGTGCGCGGAGGTGCTCGGCGCGCTGGAGGCCCGGCCGTTCGACTCCTACCAGCAGGCCCGCATCGATCCGCCGGTGATGCGGTTCGGGGTGGGGGTCAGCGACCACATGGCGGACGGCGGGGTCGCCGACGGCTACTGGAAGGCGCTGGAGGGGCACCGCGAGGCCTGGGCGGGGCTGGGCCTGTCCTTCGACCCGTTCCGTACGAGCCGGGAGGCGCTCGCCGCGGCCTGGCCGGGCGGGGTGGCGGTGGGCCGGCGGGGCGGTCTGGAGATGGGCGACGGGGTGGCCCGGGAGCCGAACCAGGGCTTCCAGGTGCACTTCGACGACGCGCTGCGCGAGTACGCCGGGGACCTGCTGGACGTGCCGCTGATGGGGCAGTTCGCGTTCAACCTGTACCTGAGCGTGCCGCCCGAGGGCGGCGAGACCGTCATCTGGCGCCACCGCTGGCGGCCGGAGGACGAGGAGCACCGGCTGTCGGCGTACTACGGCTACGACGAGACGGTGGTGCGGGGCGCGGAGTCCATCGAGCTCGCCCCGCGGACCGGCGAGGCGCTGCTGCTGGACCCGCGGTTCTTCCACGCGGTCCGGCCGAGCCGGGGGGCGCGGCGGATCGCGCTGGGGTTCGCGGTGGGGATCGGCACGAACGGACAGCTGCTGACCTGGGCTTGAGGGCCCGACCTGACACATCAACGCCGTTTCGCCCCATGGGTTTTGACGCCCGCGCGAGCGCCCCACTACGTTCGGTGCATGGATCTCTTGCGCTACGTGGCCTTCAGCACCGACCCGCTCGGCGGGAACCCGGCGGGTGTGGTGCTGGACGCCACCGGTATGGACGAGGCGACGATGGCCGCCACGGCGGCGGAAGTCGGCTATTCGGAGACGGCGTTCGTGGTGCCCCGGCAGAACGGGGAGCTCGACATCCGGTACTTCAGCCCGCAGAACGAGGTGCCGTTCTGCGGGCACGCCACGATCGCCACGGCCGTCGCGCACGCCGAGCGGTTCGGGGTGGGCGAGCTGCTGCTGCACACCGGGGCGGGCCCGGTGCCGGTGACGACCTCGGCGGGGCCGGACGGGGCGGTGGTCGCCACCCTGGTGAGCGTGGCGCCGCGCACGGCGGAGATCGCGGAGGCCGACCTGGCGGAGCTGCTGGCCGCGCTGCGCTGGTCGGCGGCCGACCTGGACCCGTCGCTGCCGCCGCGGGCGGCGTACGCGGGGGCCTGGCACCCGGTGATCGCGGCCGCGAGCCGGGAGCGGCTGTCGGACCTGGACTACGACATGGCGGCGCTGGGCGCGCTGATGGCCCGCCGGGACTGGACGACCATCACCCTGGTGTGGCGCGAGTCGCCGACGGTCTTCCACACCCGCAACCCCTTCCCGCCGGGCGGTGTGGTGGAGGACCCGGCGACGGGTGCGGCCTCCGCCGCGCTGGGCGGGTACCTGCGGAGCCTGGGCCTGGTGGAGGTGCCGGCGGTGCTCACCGTCCACCAGGGCGTGGACATGGGCCGGCCGAGCCTGATCACGGTGGGCGTGCCGGCGGACCCGGCGGCGGGCATCGAGGTGACGGGCACGGCGGTCCCGATCGCCTGACCGGGGCGGGCCGCGCGGTCCCGCTACCAGTCCAGCGGGTCGAGCGGCCTGCCGTCGGGGGCGATGCGCAGGTCGTGGTGGGCGTGGTCGAAGTCGATCAGGCGGATGCGCGAGGCGTCGAGCCACTCCGCCTGGAGGACGCCCCTGGGGTAGGCGGGGGTGTACGAGGCCACGGGCCAGCGGCGTGCCGTGGGCAGCGGGCCGGTGTCCACGTGGATGCTCCAGGCCGGGTCGCCGAAGCCGAGGCCCCGCTCCACCACCAGGCGCCGGCCGGAGCCGTCGGGGGCCGGGACGTCCCACTCCAGGTCGGGGAAGGGGTCGGTCACCACCCCGTACGCCGGGACGGCCAGCACCCCGGCCACGACCGCCCCCGCCAGCGCGAGGCCGGCGCCCTTGCGCACCGCCGGGCGGCGGGAGGAGAGCAGGGCGGCCCCGGTGAGGGCGAGTGCGGCCAGGGCGGCGGCGAGTACGGGATGGTCCAGCTCGGCCGCGAGGGCGGGCCCGCCGGCCCGGTGGAAGCGGGCGGCGGCGAGGGCCGCCAGGGCCACCACCGCGGCCAGGACGACCAGCGCGCGGGCGACGGCTCGGGGTGTAGGCATGGGCCGCACCCTATGCGGCAACCGCCCGACGACGACCTCGGGGCCTCCCGCCCCGGCTCGGGTGGCGGCCACGGCCAGACAACAGCCACGGCCCGGACAACGGCCACGGCCCGGGTGGCCGGCACGGCAAGGCGTCCGGGCCGCCCCACCCGGCCGCTCCCCGCCCGGCCGCCCGCCCCGGCCCGGGCCGGGGCCCCGTTAGCCTGGCGGCATGACCGGCGACGACTGCGAGTTCCACGAGGTCCTGCACTCCCTGCGCGTCTGGGACACCGCCCTGCCCTCCTTCGACCCGGCGACGGCGCCCGCCGAGCCCGTGGAGCTGTTCCGGGAGTGGTTCGTGCACGCCGCCCGGGCCGGGCAGGCGGAGCCCCACACGATGGGCCTGGCGACGGCGGACGCCGAGGGCCGGCCCGACGTGCGGATCGTGATGCTGCACGAGGCGGACGCACGGGGCTGGCACTTCGCCTCGCACGCCACCAGCGCCAAGGGCCGCCAGCTGGCCGGGCGGCCGGAGGCGGCGCTGGTCTTCTACTGGCCGGCGGTGGGGCGGCAGGTCCGCGTCCGGGGCCGGGTGAGCGCGTGCGGGGAGCGGGAGAGCCGGGCGGACCTGGCGGTCCGCTCGCGCGGTGCGCTGGCCGCGGCGCTGACGGGCCGGCAGAGCGAGGTGCTGGGCTCGGCGCAGGAGCTGGCGCGGGCTTCGGCGGCGGCCTGGGACCGGGCGGGCGCGGAGCCCGACGCGCCGGCGCCGACCTGGACCCGTTACGTACTGGAGCCCTCCGAGGCGGAGTTCTTCCAGGGCGACGCGGCCCGCCGCCACGTCCGCCTGCGCTACCGCCGCACCGGCGCGGCCGCCTGGACCCGCGAACTGCTCTGGCCCTGAACCCACTCCGGACGGCCGGACGCGGAACGCCGGACGGCGCCCGGCGCGGGGTTCCGCGCGGGCGCCGTCCGGGGAGGCGTGGTCCGGGTCAGCCCTTGCCGAAGCCGCCGGCGATGGGGCCGGCGGCGCACTGGCGCCACTCGTTCTGGAAGGTGTTGCTCATCTTGCCGATGTTCCCGCCGTGCGAGCGCAGGTAGTCGAAGATGCCGGCGCAGTTCGACGCCGTCGGGACGAACCGCGAGGTGCAGCTGCCACCGCCACCGCCGAAGTCGCAGCTGCCGGCGGCGGCCGGCGAGGCGGTGGCCAGGCCGAGGACCGGCAGGGCGATCGTGGCGGCGACGGCGACGGCGCCGGTCTTCAGCTTGCGCGAGATGCTCATCATTTTCCGAATTCCCCTCATTGAGCACAGAAGGCGATTCCCGCGCCCCGCCCGGACCGCACAGTTTCAGCCTGTGCGACGGGTCATCCCTGGTCAGAGGATGTGCGGTGGCGCTTCGCCTGGCCTGATCCTGTCGGTCCCGCCGCCGCGTCGACAAGAGAGTTGAGGGTTTTCAGAGCTCGGCGCCCGAACAAAGCGCCCCTTCAGGGACGGAACACCGCGACCCACACCCCGTCGGCGGCCTCCCGGAAGGCGACCCGCAGCGGCATCCCGATGCGCAGCTCCCCCTCCGGGCAGTCGACCACCTCGGTCATCATCCGCGGCCCCTCCTCCAGGTCCACGACGGCGGCCGTGTAGGGGACGCGTTCACCGAAGGGCGGGAGGTCGTTGCGGTGGATCACGGACCAGGTGTAGAGGGTCGCCCGGCCGCTCGCCTCCTCCCAGGCCACCCGGTCCTCGCCGGCCCAGCAGGAGGGGCAGAACTCGCGCGGGTAGTGGTGGGCGCGCCCGCAGTCGGCGCACCGCCGCAGCAGCAGCCGGCCCGCCGCGGCGGCGTCCCAGTAGGGGCGGGTGAACTCGTCGGCCTCGGGGAGGTCGTACCGTGCGGCGCTCACAGGAAGAGTCCGATCGCCGCGTCGAGGGACCAGGTCTGCCAGGCCATGGCGAAGAACGCGACGCCCGAGATCAGCGCCATCATCGCGTTCTGCCCCTGCTCGGCCCAGTCGTGGATCATCAGCACCAGGTAGAGCAGGTTCAGCAGCAGCCCGGCCGCCAGGGCTACGGGGGTCAGGAAGCCGAGGACCAGGCCCAGGCCCAGGGCGAGTTCCGCGTAGACGACGACGTACGCCATCAGCCGCGGGCGGGGCTGGACGACCGACGCGAACCCGCTCTTGACGAAGGACCAGCGGTGCTTGCCGGCGACGTCGGCGGCCCAGGCGATGCCGGTGCCGCGCTCGAACCAGCCCTTCTTGTCCTTGTGCCGCCAGCTCTCCAGCCACCACAGGCCGAGGCCTATGCGCAGCACCGCGAGCCATTCGGCCCCGCTGAGCCAGATGGTCTGCATGGACCGCCACCCTCCACTAGATCTGACGGTACGTCAGTTCAGCGGATCGGCGGCGATCCCGCAAGGCCTCAGACGACCTCCGTGAACAGCCGTCCGTACCCCTCGATCCCGTCCGCCCCCACGCCCGCCGCACGCAGCGCCGACCACAGCAGGACCTGGTTCGCGGTCAGCACCGGGCGGCCCAGGGTGGCCTCCAGGGCCTCGATCGCGCCGACCGCGCGCAGCCCGTTCCCCCCGATGACGACGGCCTCGGCCGCGTCCCCCACCTCGCCCGCCACCCAGTCGTGCAGGGCCTGCGGGGTGACCTGCGCCTGCCCGCCCGGCAGCCCGCAGGGGGCGGCGTACGGGACCTCGAAGCCGGCTTCCTCGTAGTAGCCGCGGCCCAGCTCGTTCAGCGTCCCGTCGAACCACGGCGGGTCCACCAGCGCGATCCGCCCCGCCCCCAGGGCGCGCAGCGCCTCGACGGCGGCGGCGCAGGTGGCCACCACCGGCAGCCCGTGGGCGCGCTCGCGCAGCCGGGCCAGCAGGTACGCCTCCCCGCGCGCGCCGATCACGTACGAGGAGCCGGTGAAGGCGTACGCGACCACCGCCACCGGCGCGTCCGCCAGCAGCGCGGCCGCGTCGTCCACCCGCGGCGACTCGGCGAAGGCCCGCACCGGCGCCAGCGGAACGGTCTCCCCGATCGCACCGCCGCGCCCCATCGCCCCGAACGGCACCCGCGCGAAGTGCAGGCCGACCCCGGCCGGGGCCATGGCGCGCAGCTCCGACTCGGGGCCGACGTCGGCGTGGGGGGTGAGGACACCGAGCCGGACGCGTACGTCCCACCCGTCGGGCTGCCACATCGCGCGCTCCTCTCCACTACCGGGACGCCCCACTTTGGCAGGGTCCGCCCGGCTCTGCGGCCGAGCCGCGCCGGGCCCGCCGCGCCCGCCTCCCGCCCCCGTGACCGATCCGCAATCGATTCCCTCCTCGACCGAGACCCATCAACCCTGTGTGTCGATACGCTCACTCCTCATGTCCGCGCCCGCGCCCGCACCCGACCTGACCAGCACCCAGCCGCGCCCCGTGTACGTGATCGGCGCGGGCCCCGGCGGCCTCGCCGTCGCCGCCGCACTGCGCGCCCGCGGTGTGCGGGCGGTGGTCGTCGAGAAGTCGGACGCGGTCGCCACCTCCTGGCGGGGGCACTACGAGCGGCTGCGGCTGCACACCACCCGCCGGCTGTCGGCCCTGCCGGGACTGAAGATCCCGCGCCGCTTCGGGCGCTGGGTGGCCCGCGCCGACGTGGTCCGCTACCTGGAGAAGTACGCCGAGCACCACGAACTGGAACTGGTCACCGGCGTCGAGGTCACCCGCGTCGAACGCGCCGCCGACGGCGAGGGCTGGACCCTGCACGCCTCCGGCGGCCGGCTCCTCGCGGCCGGGGCGGTGGTGGTGGCCACCGGCTTCAACCACACCCCGCACCTGCCGGACTGGCCCGGCGCGGCCACCTGGACCGGACGGCTGCTGCACGCCTCCGGCTACCGCGAGCCCTCCCCGTACGCGGGGCGGGACGTGCTGGTCGTCGGCGTCGGCAACACCGGCGCCGAGATAGCCGTCGACCTCGCCGAGGGCGGCGCGGCCCGGGTGCGGCTCGCGGTGCGCACCGCCCCGCACATCGTGCGCCGCTCCACCCTGGGCTGGCCGGCGCAGCGCACGGGGATCCTCGTCCGGCGGCTGCCGGTGCGGCTCGTGGACCGGCTCGGGGCGCTGGTGGCGAAGGCCTCGATACCCGACCTGTCGGCGCACGGGCTCCCGCGCCCCGCCCCCGGCCTGTACAGCAGGGCCCGGCAGGGGGCGATCCCGGTCCAGGACGTGGGCCTGATCGACGCGGTGCGCACCGGCCGGGTGGAACCGGTGGCCGCCGTGGCCTCGTTCGACGGCGACCGCGTGCTCCTCGCCGACGGCACGGAGATCACCCCGGACACGGTGATCGCCGCGACGGGCTACCGCCGGGGCCTGGAGCCCCTGGTGGGCCACCTGGGCGTGCTGGACGACCGGGGCCGCCCCCGCGCCCACGGCCCCCGCACCGCCCCGCACGCCCCGGGCCTGTACTTCACCGGCTACACGAACCCCATCAGCGGCATGTTCCGCGAACTGGCCCGGGACGCGCGCCGCCTGGCGAAGGCCCTGTCCCGCTGAGGCCCGTCGGCCTGCCTGTCCGTCGCCCCGTCCACCGGCCCGTCCACCGGCCCGTCCTCCGGCCTGCCCAGCGGCCCGCCCGCCGGCCTGTCCAGCGGCCCGCCCACCGGCCTGCCCTTCGGCCCGTCCGCCGGCCCCTCCGTCCGGGCCCGCACCGTTCGTCTCATCCGGTCCATCCTCCGCCCGCCCCAGCGGGGCACCTTGCCCCGGGACCCCCGTGATCACACAGTGCCGTCCGGCGGCGCACACCGGACCCGCGCCGTCCTGCCTCCACGATCAACAGGTGAGGACATGCGAAAGCTCCACGCCCTTCTGCCACTGGTCGCCGCGGCGGCCGTGGCGTTCCCGGCCGCCCCCAGCTATGCCGCGTCCACCCTCGTCGTCTCCGCCACCGGACCCACGGCGCACTGCCCGAACGCCACCTACACGACGATCGGGGCCGCCGTCACGGCGGCCGCGGCCGGTGACACCGTCCACGTCTGCCCCGGTACCTACAACGAGCTCGTCGAGGTGAACAAGGCGAACCTGACGCTGGAGGGCGAGACCACCCTCCCGGCGGACTGCGACCGGTTCGCGGCGCCCGACCCGGCGGTCGACTCCGTCATCGAGGCCACCAGCCCGACCGGCGAGGGGATCGTGAACCTCCGCGAGGACGGGATCCGGCTCCAGGGCTTCACGGTCCAGAACAACCAGGGCTCCGCCTTCGGCGGCTACGGCGTCAACACGGTCGTCACCCACTCCGGCTACCTGGTCACCGGCAACGTGATCCAGGGCAACCCGGCCGGGATGTACTACAACTCCAGCGGTGCGACGCAGTCCGAGGTCACGCGCAACTGCGTCCGCCTGAACAACACGGGCTTCACCGTGCAGCCGGCGGCCGGCAACGGCATCTACTCCGACCAGGGCCTGGACAACGCGCTGATCGACAACAACGCCTTCTTCCAGAACCGGAACGGCGCGATCACCCTCGACAAGTTCCAGAACACCGTGCGGGTCGACGTCAACCACAACGTCTCGCACCAGGACGCCGCGCTCCTCAACGTCTTCCGCTCGGACAGCAGCGTGGTGGCCGACAACCAGGCCGTCGGGAACACCTCCGCCGCGATCTTCGTCGGGGACGACAACCACGGGCTCCAGGTTCTGCGCAACACCCTCCAGGGCGGCCGTGACGGGGTCCGCTCGGCCACCTTCTCGAACGTGGGCAGCGACCAGGTCCTGATCGCGAACAACACCATCCGGAGCTCCACCCGCGACGGCATCTCCGCCGGCCCGAACTCCCTGGCGCGCTCCGAGATCTCGGGCAACAGCGTGACCGGGAGCGGCCGCGACGGCGCCCTCATCGAGGACACCGGCGGCAACGCAGGCAACCTCGTCACCCGCAACACCCTCCGCGACAGCGTCCGGTACGACTGCGACGACCTCACCACGGGCACCGGCACGGCCGGGACGGCGAACACCTGGACGGCCAACGCGGCCGCGACGAGCAACCCCGCCGCCCTGTGCCCCGCCAAGCCCGCCCTGACGGTCACGAAGACGCACAAGGGCGACTTCACCCAGGGCCGCCGTGGCACGTACACGATCACGGTCGGCAACACCGGGCCGGGCGCCACGGACGGCAGCACCGTCACCGTGCACGACGTCCTCCCCAAGGGGCTGACCGCCGTACGCATCTCGGGCACCGGCTGGACCTGCTCCACGGCCACCCTGACCTGCAGGCGGAGCGACGTACTGGCCGCCGGGGCGAGCTATCCGCCGATCACGCTCACCGCCGACGTGCCGTGCTCGTGCAAGACCGGGCGCGGGGTCGACACGGTGACGGTCACGGGCGGCGGCGACAGCACGACGCACACCGCGACCGACCCCACGACCGTCAAGCGCGGCAAGCACTGCGAGCAGCACAAGCCCCACCGGCCGTGAGGGCCGGCTGAGAACGGGGCCCGCGGCCGCCCCCCTCCCGACCCTCGGCCGGTTCCGGTCTGGACGGCGCCCGGACGGCTCTGCCACCGTTCGGGCACACCACCTCCACCACCTTTCCTGCGCATCCCTGTTCCTGACGGCGCGTCAGTTCAGTAATCTGACAACACGTCAGCTACCGACGACTCCACCGAGGTTCATCGAGCAGGGCGGGCGAAGCGATGCTTGGATCTACTCACGGCACCCTCACCACCGACTTCCGCGCACGGGTCGAGGCCTGCGGGGAGACCCCCAGGACGGCCGTCCACTCCACGACGGCACCGGCCGCCGGGGACGCTGCCGAACAGGACGTCAGCGGCCGGCCCCTGCACTCCGACGTACCCGACCTGGACCGGTTCTTCCGGCCGGAGTCGGTGGCCGTCATCGGCGCCTCCGACACCGAGGGCCGGCCCAACACCGGCATCACCCGCCAGCTGATCGCCTGGGCCGAGCGCGTCGGCGCCCGCGTCCACCCCGTGCACCCCACCCGGACCGCCGTCTTCGGGCTGCCCTGCCACGCCTCCGTCGCCGAGCTGCCCGAACAGGTCGACCTCGCGGTCCTCCTCGTCGCCGACCCGATCCCGGTCATCGAGGAACTCGCCGACACCAAGGTCAGGTTCGCGGTCGCCTTCGCCTCCGGTTTCGCCGAGACCGGCGAGAGCGGCGCCGCCGCCCAGGCCCGGCTGACCGCCGCCGTCCGGCGCTCGGGGCTGCGGCTGCTGGGCCCGAACACCAACCTCAACGCCTTCGAGAGGTTCCGCGAGGACCTCGACGGCCCGGCCATCGCCCTGATCACCCAGTCCGGCCACCAGGGGCGGCCCGTCTACACCCTCCAGGAGCTGGGCATCCGCCTCTCCCACTGGGCCCCGACGGGCAACGAGGCCGACCTGGAGACCGCCGACTTCATCTCCTACTTCGCCGAGCGGCCCGAGGTCGGGGCCATCGCCTGCTACGTCGAGGGCCTCAAGGACGGCCGCTCCTTCCTCCTCGCCGCCGACCGGGCCGCGCGCAACGGGGTCCCCGTCGTCGCCGTCAAGGTCGGCCGCACCGAGACGGGCGCCCGGATGGCCGCCTCCCACACCGGCAAGCTGACCGGCGCCGACACCGTCGTGGACGCCGCCATGCGCCAGTTCGGGGTCATCCGCGTCGACGGCCTCGACGAACTCCAGGACACCGCCGCCCTCCTCGCCCGGGCCCGGCCGCCGCAGGCCGAGGGGGTCGTCGTCTACTCCATATCCGGCGGCACCGGCGCCCACTTCTCCGACCTGGCCACCGAGGCGGGGCTGACCCTCCCCACCCTCTCGGAGGCCAAGCAGGCCGAGCTCCACCAGTGGATCCCGTCCTACCTCAACGTCGCCAACCCGGTCGACAACGGCGGCCACCCGGTGGGCGACTGGCGCGGCCGCAAGATCATCGACGCCATCCTCGCGGACCCCTCCGTCGGCGTCCTGATCTGCCCGATCACCGGCCCCTTCCCGCCGATGAGCGACAAGCTGGCCCAGGACCTGGTCGACGCCGCCGAAGCCACCGACAAGCTGGTCTGCGTCATCTGGGGCTCCCCCGTCGGCACGGAGGAGGCGTACCGCACGACCCTCCTCGGCTCCTCCCGCGTGGCCACGTTCCGCACCTTCGGCAACTGCATCACCGCCGTCCGCGCCTACCTCGGCCACCACCGCTTCACGGCCTCCTACCGGTCCCCCTTCGACGAGGCCCCCCGCACCCCCTCCCCCTCGTACCGCAAGGCCCGGGCCCTGATGCGGCCCGGCCAGCAGCTCAGCGAACACGCCGCCAAGCAGCTGCTGCGCGCCTACGGCATCCGCGTCCCGCGCGAGCAGCTGGTCACCAGCGCGGCGGCCGCCGTGCGCGCGGCGGGCCTGGTGGGCTACCCCGTCGTCATGAAGGCCTCGGGCCCCCAGCTGGCCCACAAGACGGAACTCGGCCTGGTCAAGGTCGGCCTCACCTCGGCGAGCCAGATCCGCGACGCGTACCGCGAGCTGACGGACATCGCCCGCTACGAGAACATCCCGCTGGACGGGATCCTGGTCTGCCAGATGGTCGAACGCGGCGTCGAAATGGTCGTCGGCGTCACCCAGGACCCCCTCTTCGGCCCCACCGTCACCGTGGGCCTGGGCGGCGTCCTGGTGGAGGTCCTCCACGACGCGGCGGTCCGCGTCCCCCCCTTCGGCGAGGACCAGGCCCGCACGATGCTCCGCGAACTACGCGGCGCGGCCCTGCTGGACGGCGTACGGGGGGCTCCGCCGGCGGACGTGGACGCGCTGGTGGAGGTCGTCCTCCGGGTCCAGCGGATGGCCCTCGAACTGGGCGACGAGCTGTCGGAGCTGGACATCAACCCCCTGATGGTCCTACCCCGAGGCCAGGGGGCGGTGGCCCTGGACGCCCTGGCCATCTGTCGTTAGCCCGACTTCCCCCTCGCCGATCCGCAGGTGGCCCGCCTGCGGACCGCGCCCTGGGGGCCAGCCCCCAGACCCCCGCGCCTCAAACGCCGGCGGGGCTGGTTTCGGCTCGCCTCGGCCCTGGACCGCAGCTGGTCGCCCGCAGCTGGTCGCCCGCGGCTGGTCGCCCGCGGCTGGATTTCGCGCAGCGAAATTCCAGCCCGCGCTGGGGGCACCTCCCAGCGGTAGCTGGGGGAGTTTGAGCGCACCGGGCGCGGAGCGCACGGTAACGGGGTCAGGGGCGGAGCCCCTGGGAACGGGCGAAGTGGGGGTCCCCCCGGACGGAGTCTGGGGGAGGGTAGGGGACCTCGCCCCGCGCAGCGGTCCGCCCGCACCCAGCCCCGGCACCCGGCACCCGGCACCCACCCACCCACCCACCCCGAACGGAGTTCCATGACCCCCGACACCCCCTCGGACGAGATCCGGCACCGCTCCGAAAACAACGTCTCCTGGATCACCCTCAACCGCCCCGAAGCCATGAACGCCCTCACCTGGGACCAGCGCGAACGCATCATCGCCCTGCTCGCCGACGCCTCCGCCGACCCCGCCACCCGGGCGGTCGTCCTCACCGCCACCGGCAAAGGCTTCTGCGCCGGCGCCGACCTCCGCAGCGGCCCGGCCGCCACCACCGCCACCACCACCGCCACCGACCGCGTCGCCGGCGACGTGTCCCGCCTGATCCGCCTCGGCGCCCAGCGCCTGATCACCGCGGTCCTCGACTGCGAGAAACCCGTCATCGCCGCCGTCAACGGCACCGCCGCCGGCATCGGCGCCCACCTCGCCCTCGCCTGCGACCTAGTCATCGCCGCCGAACCGGCCCGTTTCATCGAGGTGTTCGTCCGCCGCGGCCTCGTTCCCGACGGCGCCGGCGCCTACCTGCTCCCCCGCCTCCTCGGCCCCCGGAAGGCCAAGGAGCTGATGTTCTTCGGCGACGCCGTCCCCGCCGCGGAGGCCGCCCGCCTGGGCCTCGTCAACAAGGTGGTCCCGGCCGACGAGCTGGAGGCGGCCGCCCGCGAGTGGGCCGAGCGCCTCGCCCAGGGCCCCACCCGCGCCCTCGCGCTCACGAAGCAGCTGGTCAACGCCTCCCTGGACGGCGACCGCGCGACCGCACTCGCCGCCGAGGCCACCGCCCAGGAGCTCAACATGACCACCGCCGACGCCAACGAGGGCGTCGCCAGCTTCGTGGAACGCCGCCCCCCGAAATACCTCGGCCGCTAGAGGACCTACATCCGCGGATCCGGCCTCAGCACCGCGAACACCGCCCCCGCCGGGTCCGCCGCCCAGGCGATCCGGCCCACGTCCGGCACGTTCGCCGCCGGCATCAGCACCGCGCCCCCGGCGCCCTCGACCGCTGCCACGGTGGCGTCCGCGTCCGCCACGTGGAAGTACGGCACCCAGCGCGGCAGGATGTTCGACGCCCCTCCCGCCCCCTCCCCCTGCGGCGCGACCCCGCCGAAGGAGGTGTCCTGCTGGTCGCCCTCGGCAAGGCTCAGCACCCGGTACGTCATCCCCGGCGTCTCCATCTCCGCCGACCGCCACCCGAACACCCGGCCGTAGAAGCCGAGCGCCTCCTGCGGGTCCGGCACGTGCAGCTCCACCCACACCAGGCTGTTCTCGGCGGAGGCCACCTCCAGCCCGCCCGTCTTCCCGGGCTGCCAGACGGCGAACCGCGCGCCCTGCGGGTCGGTGAACTGGGCCAGCCAGCCCTCCCCCATCACGTCCATCGGCGCCACACGCACCTCCCCGCCCGCGCGCATCACGGCGTCGGAGGTGGCCCGGACGTCCGGGCTCTGGAAGTACACGGTCCACGCCGAGTCCGCCCCCTCCTCCGTCAGGGGGCCGAGCGCGGCCACGGTCCGGCCGCCCTGCCGGAAGAACCCGTACCCGCCCGCCTCGGGCCCGGCGGAGACGAAGTCCCAGCCGAAGACGGCCCGGTAGAAGGCGGCGGCCGCACCCGTGTCGGGGCTGCCGAGGTCGAGCCAGTTGGGCGATCCGGTCCGGAAGTCGGTGCCGAGCATCAGGTCCTCCACAGGTAGGCGCCACGCAGTCGCACGCCACCATGCCCACCCCCCACCCGCCGCACGGGCCACCGGCCGCCACGGCCGCCCTGATTCACCCGTTCGGCGCCGGCCCTGCCTTCCACCCTGCCTTCCCCTCCCCACCCCTTCTCATCTGACGACCCGTCAGCTTCAATCGGAGGATGATGGGACACGCAGGGATGGCGGCCACCGTCGTCCGATACCTCAGGTCAGCCGGCTCCCCCACCTCCGCGGCCCCGGAGCCCGGCTCCGCGCACGTCGACGCCCTCCCGCGCCCCGACCTGCGGGCCGTCGGCGAGGACGAGCGCGCGCCCGTCAGCCCCGCCGAGTTCCGGGCCGTCCTGGGCAACTTCGCGAGCGGGGTCACGATCATCACCGCCCCGCCCGCCGAGGGCGAAGCGGGCCCGGCCGGCTTCGCCTGCCAGTCCTTCGCCTCGCTCTCCCTCGACCCGCCCCTGGTCACCTTCATGGTGGCCCGCACGTCGACCACCTGGCCGCGCATCGCCCGCGCCGGGGTGTTCTGCGTCAACATCCTCGGCTCCGCACAGGGCGAGCTCTGCCGCGCCTTCGCCGTCAGCGGCGCCGACAAGTTCGCCGGGGTCTCCCACCGGCCCGCCCCCGCGACCGGATCCCCGCAGCTGGACGACGTTCCGGCCTGGATCGACTGCCGGATCCACGCCGTCCACACCGGCGGGGACCACCTCATCGTCGTCGGCCGCGTCGAGGCCATGGGCGCGCAGGGCGAGGGCGACCCCCTCCTCTTCCACAAGGGCCGCTTCGGCCGCCTGGCGGACTGACGCCCGCGCCCCGACCGGCCGTTATCCTCCTGCGGACGACGTCAGGGCGGGGGGGCCATGGTGGGGAACGCGTACGGGCCGGGGCGCACCCGGTGGACCAGCGCCACGGGATGGCTCATGGTGGGCAGCGCCGCGGCGGCGGCCCTGTGCGCGATCACCGGGGTGAGCCCGTACCCGCCGCTGACGGTGGAGACCTGCCTGGCCGGCGCCTCCGCGCTCTTCGCCGCGTGCTGGGTGGCGGCCTCCCTGCACGCCCGCCGCGTCCCGTCCGAGGTCGACCTGTGCAAGGCCGACCCGCGCGGACGCCCGCGCGGCCGCCCGCTGCGCATCGTCATCGCCTTCGGGGTCCCCGTCGCCACCTTCGCCGCCCTCGTCGTGTGCTTCACCGGGTCCGGCGAGGAGGGCAGGCGCGTCGAACGGCTGGAGCGGGCCGGGTACGACCGGCACGAGGCCCGGATCGTCCGGCTGGCCGGCGAACCGGTGCACCACCCGGCCACGGACGACGACGCCGAGTACTACAGCACCGACGTGGTCCTCAGCGTGCCCTACGACGACGGCCCCCGGGACGTCGCCGTCACGGGGGTGTCCACCCGGGAGCGCCCCGGGCCGGGCACCACGGCCCAGGTCTTCTTCGCCCCCGGCCACCCCGAGGCCGGCGTGGGGACCTCGCCCGCACGCTCCGCCGACGGGCTGATCGCCGTGATCTTCCTCATCGTCCTCGGGCCGTGGCCCTTCGTCGCGGGCGCCGTGATCAAGTCGTCCATGGAAGCGGCGGCCCTGGAGCGGACGCGCCGCTTCGACCCCGGCACGCACCTCCCCGCCCTCGGCCTGCTGCTCCTCGGCGTCCTCGCGCTGCTGCCGCTGGCCCTGGAGGTGCCGGTGGCCGGCTCCACCCGGCTCTGGGCCCCGCTCGCCCTGCCCGCGCCGACGCTGGCGCTGTGGTGGGTGGCCCGCCGCGCGTAG
>NZ_JBHVUQ010000095.1:0-29254 GCF_042884105.1 Streptomyces sp. NPDC058157 | reverse complement strand
CGACGGTCGCGCGCAAACCCCCGTACTTCCTGCCGGCGGCCAGCATGGGCGGACCCCCCCCCCCCCCCGCCGCTGGGGGGGCGGGGCCCCGGGGCCCGTCACCCCCTGCGGCGTCTCCGCCTCCGTCGAAGGACACGACATGCACACCGGCGACCACAACCTCCTCGAGGTCATCAGAAGCAGCGGCCTCCAGGTGGAGGCGGTCCACGGCGACGCACCGGGCCCGACGGTCGATACGGCCTGGCGTGCCATGGCCGGCTTCAACGTGGAACCCGTCGCGTCCTTCCCGCTGCGGGGAGACCTCACAGGAGCCCATCGGCTGTGGCTGGAGCACGCCCGTCGCCTGGACGTCATCGCCGCCGACGGCTCGTTCCTCGTGACGGCCGTCGTGACCGGAAGCTCCGGGACCGGCTGGGTGCACGTGCGCCTCACCGCCGACGCCGACGTCTCCCAGCTCGTCGACGACCAGGGCCGCATCGAGTTCATCGCCCGCTCCCTGTCCGGGCACCGCATCTGCGGCATCACGGCGGAGGAGTACGACTACTGGGTCGTCGGCATGGCCCTGCCGCACCGCGGAGCGGCGGCCGCGGAGCGATGACGTCGTACGTGAGGCTGCACTGGCACCACGACTCCGCGGAGGACCCGGTCCTGTTCCTCAGCGAACTCGACGCCGACCGCTACGAGATCCGCAGGGTCCAGGCCCACCGGGACGGCCAGCTCGACTGGGCCGACGCCCACCGCGAAACCCCCACGATCGGCCTCGGCCAGGCCCCGGTCCCGGACCTGGCGGAGCTCAACGCCCAGACGGAGTTCCACGCGGAGCCCATCACCGCCACCGACTTCGAAACGGCCTGGACCCGTGCCCGGTACGGGCGTTGACGGGGGATCCTCCATCCCCTCCCCCGCCCGCGACCCACCATGCAAAACTGCGTTCGATGCGAAGGGGGTTGGGGAGTTCAGGGTGGGATTCGACGAGGAGTGGCTCCGACTGCGCACGGAGGGGGCCGGGCGGACCCCACGCCGGCGAGGGCAACTGCCTGACCCACACGGACGAGATCGGCGGCGTGACGGTCTCGGAATACGGAGACTTCGATCTCCTCACCGCCCGCACGGGCCCGGACGGCACCCGTCACACCTTCACCCACGACACCCAGCTCCGCCTCACCGGTGTCACCAACCCCCAGGGCCTCACCTGGCACTACACCTACGACCCGGCCGGCCGCCTCGCCTCGGAAACGGACTTCGACGCCCGCACGACCCCCTCCGGCTCCACGTCTCACTGGACCTACGACACGGCGGGCCGCCGCACCTCCCTCACCACGGCGGGCCGCACCCTGACCTTCGAGCGGGACGCGGCGGGCCAGGAACTGACCCGGACCCTGGGCCCGTCCCTCTCCCTCACCCACGCGTACGACGTGACGGGCCGCCGCACCGCCCAGTCGGTCATCGGCGAGGACGGCCGCACCCTCCAGCGCCGCGGCTACAGCTACCGCGCCGACGGCTACCTGACCGGCATCGACGACTCGCTGACCGGCCCGCGCACCTTCACCCTGGACGCGGCCGCCCGCGTCACGGCGGTCGACGCCGCGAACTGGTCGGAGCGCTACGCGTACGACGAGGCCGGCAACCAGACCACCGCCACCTGGCCGGCCCACCACCCCGGCACGGAAGCCCAGGGCGCCCGCTCCTACACGGGCACCCGCATCACGCACGCCGGCGCGATCCGCTACGAACACGACGCCCTGGGCCGCCGCACATCCAAACAACGCCTCACCGGATCGGGCAAGGTCGCGGAGGAAACCCTCTTCACGTGGGACGGCACGACCCTCTGCGAGGAGTCCACCGGCCGGGTCACCCTGACCTGGACCCACCAGGGCCTGCACCCGATCACCCAGACGGAACGCATCGACCAGTCCGAGGTCGACGACCGCTTCTTCGCGATCGCCACCGACATCATCGGCACCCCCACCCACCTCTTGGCCGAGGACGGCACCACGGCGTGGCACACCCGCACCACCCTGTGGGGCACCACAACCTGGAACCGCACGGCAACCGCCTACACGGAAAAACATGAAGCTTTTCGAAGAGGAGCTTCGGAAACACATGACCGCCCCGGATACAAAAATCTATCGCTTCCACTACCGAAAGGCTGGAGATGCAGCAATCGGGTTCATCGACCCAGAATCTCTGAAAATGGTGATGCTGCGCCCTGACGGAAAGTTCTGGAGCGCGTGGCAACTAAACCCCAGGCAGTTCGCTGACGTAGTACGAAAAGGGTGGCTGTTTTAATGGATGCGGGACAGGGCAACCGATCGGGCGATCGCGCACGACAACGAATGTGGAAGACCGCGAGCTCGGTGCCGCCCGATTCCGCGACGGGTCGCCAACTCGCCCTGATGAAGGATCTGTCCCGTGCGGCCATCTCACCGCAGGACTTCGCCAAGGCATGGCTCGATTCCAGAAGGGCGGCGCTGAGGAGCGAGGAGCGCCTCGGCGAGAGCCTCTCCCGCCAGCTTGATCAAGTCTTCTACGCCTTGGACGACTATCCCATCGACCCAGCGCTGCGGGAGCCGGGAGATGTCACGGAAGGCGAATTGCTGGCAGCTGTGAACGATGCGATCGAAAAAATCGAGCACGCCAGGGATTGATCACACTCGTGGGGGCGCGGTGACAGGCAACGCCCCCGCGGCTTCACTGTGTCGGTGCACGCCCCTCCGGCTGTCAGAGGTGGGGGTTAGCGTCGGGGTATGGCGATCAATGCGGAGTTGCGTGGTTCGGTGGGGCTGTCGGGTGGGGGCGCGCTCGTCGACGGGTTCGCCTTCGAGGGGCGGTGGGGTGGGGCTCGGCGGGGCCTGTTGCGGAACGGGCATGAGCTGGAGGTGTATGACCTCGATGAGCTGCTCGGCGGGGAGCGGGCGCCCGAGGGGGTGTTCCCCGTGCCGTGGGCCGGGTGGGACCGGGGGGTCGACTCCGTGAGTCCCGACGGGGAGTACGTCGTGTTCTCCGGGCAGCGGGCCGTGCGGGCCGTTGGCAGGGGCGGGCTGCTCTGGGAGTACCGGCACGGGTGCTGGGGGCCGGAGTTGGGGCATCCGCACAGTGGGGACGAGCAGGAGGTGTGCCGGGGGCTGGAGCACGGGTCCTGCCGGGTCTCCGACGACGGGCGGACCGTCTGGGCGCACGTCGTGCACGAGGAGCGGGAGCACTGGGTCGTCCTGGACGCCGCCGACGGCCGGGAGCTGGCCCGGCTGCCGCTGGACGACAGCGCGGCGGCCGGCTCGAACCACGTCTCCCACCCGGACGGCATCCACATGGGCCTGTCCATCGGCATGGGCCAGGACGGCATCCTGCTGTACTGGGCACGCTGGGACGGCGAGAAGCTGACCGCCTGGGACCTCAACGAGACCATGGACCGGATCCTGGTCGACGTCCACCCGGGGCACGCGGGCTACCTCACCGTCGAGCACTACGGCACCGACCTGCGCCTGCACACCCTGGACGGCGACGTCCTCACGGCGGCGGAGCCGGAGGCGGACGAGTTCGGGGACCGGCCGTGCTGGGACTACGGCTGCGGCTTCGTCGACGCCGGTACCGTCATCGCCGGGACGGGTGAGGAGAGCGGCGAGGAGGAGACCGCGCACTGGCTGCTCGACGCCCACACCCTGGGGATACGCGGCCGGGTCGACTACCCGGACGGCCCCGTGCCCGGGTACGTCCGCCCCCTCGGCGACGGCACCTGGCTGACCTACGACACCGGGACGCAGACCCTCAGCCGCTGGGGTGAGGCCGCGGTCAGCCCCGCAGGGCGGTGAGGGCCTTCTCGATGCGGCGGAGGCGCGTCTCCGGCCTCTTCGCGCCCTCGATGGCGCGGACGTGCTCGCGCTTGCGGCCGTAGGCCAGGTTGTCCCACGCGGCGCGGGCCGCCCGGTCGGCGTCCAGGGCCTTCGCGAAGTCCGCCGGCTCGACCACTACGCGCGGCTCGGCGTCCAGTTCGAGGTCGACCTCGACCTCCTCGCCGGTCTCCACGCCCGCCGCCTCCCGGTTGGCCCTGCTGAGGCCGAGCAGGTGGCGGCCGCGCAGCAGGGCGATCCGACTCGTCCAGGAGTGGCCGCCCAGCGTGATGGTCACCGGCGGCCGCGCGCCCCCGCCGAGCGCCGCCACCACCTCGGGCGGAACCTCCAGACCCCGCATGGGCTCGGGCGGCTCGACCCGGGTTCGGAACTTCATGGTCCCCTCCTGCTGCGGGCGCGGTTATTCGGCGTACGGCTGGTCGGTGCCCTGGGCGCTGTAGGCGAGGCTCCAGACGTAGCCGTCGGGGTCGGCGAAGGTGCCGCCGTACCCGCCCCACGGCAGGGCTCCGGCGGGCTTGAGGATCTTGGCGCCGGCCTGCTCGGCCTCCGCCATGACCTCGTCGACCCGGGCCTCGCTGCGCACGACGTAGGTCAGGACCAGCCCGCTGAAGCCGCTGCCCTCCGGCTCCGTGCCCACCTGGGCGGCCAGGCCCTCGCGGCCGTAGAAGCCGACGGGCGAGGCGCCGTCCGACTCGAAGAACACCGAGATGCCGAAGTCGCTCTGGACCTTCCAGCCGAGGCCCTCGGTGTAGAACCGCTTGGACGCGTCCATGTCCCGGACGCCGAGGAGGATCGAGCTGACGTGCGCCTTCATGTCCTGCTCCTGGTGGTGTGGTCGGTGCTTGCCTGTGAGAAGAAGGCTAGGAGGCACCGACCGCACCGTGCTTCTCGAATCCTGATCGGTCCGGGTCCGGGTCCCGGTCCGGGTCCCGGCCCCGGTCCCGTCAGGGGCAGCTGATGCGGGTGTCGCCCGGGTCGGTCGTGCAGGTGTCGGTGTTGAAGCCGCCGTCGGCGCGGTCGTTGCCGGAGATCCCGTCGACGGTGTCGAGGCGGTCGTTGCCGTAGGAGCCGGTCAGGGTGTCGTTGCCCGGGCCGCCGATGAGGAGGTCGTCGCCGAAGCCGCCGTCGACGTTGTCGTTGCCGGGGCCGGCGTAGACGGTGTCGTTGCCGTAGCTCGCCCGGACGGTGTCGTTGCCGCTGAGGGCGCAGATGACGTCGTTGCCGTAGCCGCCGTTGAGGGTGTCGGCGCCGCTGGTGCCGATGATCGTGCAGCCGTGGGCGTTGTTGACGGTGCTGGTGGCCGTGGCCGTGTTGTTGGCGGGCGCCGGGTCGGTCTGGGTGGCGGAGGCGGTGGCCTTGTCGGAGAGGGTGCCGGTGGCGCGGGGTTCGGCGGTGAACTTGACGGTGGTCCCGGCGCCGGGGGCGAGGGTGCCGAGGGTGCAGTTGGCCGTGGTGGCGGTGAGGGTGCAGGTGCCCTGGGCGGGGGCGGCGGACAGCAGGGAGCCGGGGCCGGTGAGGGTGTCGGCCAGGGTGACGCCGGTGGCGGTGGTGGTGGTGCTCGTGTTGGTGACGGTCACGGTGTACGTGGCCTGGTCGCCGATGCTGACGGAGGCCGGGCCGCTCTTGGTGACGGCCAGGTCCACGCCGGGCGGGGGCGGCGGGGTGAGCGCCTGGTACCGGACGAGGCCGCGGTCGTCGCCGGTGTTGCCGGAGACGACGATCTTTCCGTCGGACTGGAGGGCGACCGCGTTGGCGGTGTCGAAGTAGCCGAAGGAGACGTCGGTGTGGACCTTGCCGCCGGTGCCGAAGCCGGTGTCCAGGGAGCCGTTGGTGTTGTAGCGGGCCACGCCGAAGTCGGCTTGGCTGATGCCCGCGGCGACGATCTTCCCGTCGGGCTGGAGGGCCAGATCGGCGGCTCCGTCCACGGTGTTGGTGCCGAAGTCGGTGGTGACCTTGCCGTCGCCGTCGAAGGCGGTGTCCAGGCTGCCGTCGGCGGGGTTGTAGCGGGCCAGGGCGAAGTCGAAGCCGGCGTTGCCCGCCGTGACGATCTTCCCGTCGGGCTGGATCTTGACCCCCTTGGCCACGTCGGGCCCGGTGAAGCCGGTGGTGACCCGGCCGTCGCCGTCGAAGGTGGTGTCGAGGCTGCCGTCCGGGTTGTAGCGGGCCAGGGCGAAGTCGGAGTCGTTGGAGGGGTAGTTGTAGCCGGAACGGCCCGCGATGACGATCTTGTTGTCGGACGGCTGGAGCGTCACGTCGTACGCGCTCGCGGAGCCGCCGGGGAAGCCGGTCGTCACCTTGCCGCCGGAGCCGAAGCTCGTGTCGAGGCTGCCGTCGACGGCGTTGTAACGGGCCACGGCGACGTCGGTGCCGCTCTCGCCCGCGGCCACGATGGCGCCGCCGGGCTGGATCACGACCGCGTAGGCCCCCTGCGGGCCGCCGCCGGTGCCGAAGTCGGTGACGGCGAAGCCGTCGCCGTCGAAGCCGGTGTCGAGGCTGCCGTCCGGGTTGAAGCGGGCGACGGTGAACGAACCGGCGGCGTCGGGCTCCGCGCTGTAGCCGGCCACGACGAGCTTCCCGTCCGGCTGCAGCGCCACCGCGGCGGCGGAGTCGTCGCCGCCGCGCAGGTCGCTCGTGATCCTGCCGTCGGTGTCACCGTCGCCGTTGAAGGTGGGGTCGAGGCTGCCGTCGGGGTTGTAGCGGGCCAGCGCGACGTCGGAGTAACCGCCCGCCGCGGGGACCGTACTGCCGACGGTGACGATCTTGCCGTCCGGCTGGATCACCATGCCGCTGCTGTCGTCGAAGCCGCCGCCACCGAAGTCGGTGACGACCTTGCCGTCCCCGTCGAAGGCCGGATCGAGGTCGCCCGGTGCGCCGAGGGCGGTCGCGGGCAGGGCCAGGACGAGTGCCAGGCCGGCGGCGACGGCGATCGCGGCGGCCCTGCGGCGCCGCCCCCTCCCGCCGCCGGAGGGCGACGGGGGCGGGGAGGCCGGGGTGGAGGGGAGGAGGAACGTGGACCTGGACGGGGACGTGGACATGGAGACCCTTCGTCTGCTCACCGCCGGCGTGCAGCGCCCCGGCGGCTCCCACGGGACAGGCCACAGCCTGTTGGGGCCGCCGCGGCCGGGCACGTACGGCGGGCCGCGCTGCGCTCACTGGAGGGCCGCGATCCACCCCATCGGGTGAGCGGCGCACCGGCAAAGGGTCCGTCGGGTCATCTGGAGGCCATGCCCGAGACCCCTTCCAGGAACGGTTCCAGCGCCGCGCGCAGGGCGGTCGGCTGGTCGTAGTGGACGTAGTGGCCCGCGTCGGGGATCTCGGCGTACTGGCCGGCCGGGAGGACGCGGACCATCTCCTGCGCCTCCGCGCGGCCCAGTTCGCCGTCGAGGCCGCGGACGACGAGGGTGGGGCAGCGGACCTGGGCGAGCTCCTCCCAGTGGGCGTCGTGCACCCAGGTCTCGCGGGCCGTCAGCATCTGCCGGCGGGAGAAGAGGGGCCGCCAGCCGTCCGGGGCCTGGTGCATCACCTCGGCGAAGAAGGCTCCGCGGCCGGGGTCGGGGCGCTCCACCCGGGGGTCGTCCTCACCGAACCAGCGGCGGGCGGCGTCCTGCGTGGGGAAGGGGAGCGGCCAGCGGCGGAACCATTCCTCCCATTCCTGCTGGGAGGCCTCGCCGAGCGCGGAGGCCCGCATGTCGCAGATCACCAGGGCCTGCACGAGGTCGGGGCGGCGGGCGGCGAGCTGCCAGCCGGTGAGGGCGCCCATGGAGTGGCCGATGAGGACGACCGGGCCGAGGCCGAGCTGCTCGACGGCCGCCTCGGCGTCGGCCACGAAGGCCTCACGGCCGAGGGAGTGGGGCGGGGCTCCGGGCAGGGGCGGCGGGGCGCCGAAGCCGGTCGGGCCGCTCAGGCCCCGCAGTCCGCCCGTCCCGCCCGTCCCGCCCGTCCCGCCGGGGCCGCCGGGGCCGTTCGTCACCGGGTGCCCGCTCTGGCCGTGCCCGCGCTGGTCCAGGGCCACCACGCGGCGGTGCTCGGCCAGCCAGCTCGCGGTGCCGGCCCAGTGGAAGGCCCGGCCCATCAGACCGTGCAGTAACAGGACCGCCGGTTGCCGGGGCTCGGCGGGCGGATCGCGGAACTCCCAGGCGGCCAGTCGGACGCCGTCGGCTGCAGTGACATCGATGCGCTGAACCACCGAGGATGCACCCCCTTCGCTCCCGGCCAGACTATCGAACCCGTATTCGAAAACGGGCGTCTCGCCGACAACACCGCTCTTTCGAGTGACCTTGCTCAAGGATTGGCCGCCGCTGCCGATGGAGATCCTTTCAGCAGGGAGGCGGACCGCTCGGGGAAGACGGTCCGAAGGGGATGACCTTGAGAGCTCGGGGCTCCAGGTCAGCCAGGGGAGGACGGTCCCGGCGCCGCGAGGCGCCGGGACCACTCGTCTTCAGGGAACTCTTCAGGGAACCGCGAAAGCCGGATCGGGGGCGCGCCCCCGCGTCAGCCGTCAGCGCTTGGCGACGAACACGTGCGAGGCGATGTCCGCGTCCAGCTCGGCGGCCTCGCCGCCGCTGCCGACCAGCACCCCGCCCGGGGATTCCGTCACGCTCACCACGGAGCCGGGCTGCACGCCCGCGCGACGCAGCGTGTACATCAGCTGGGCGTCCGTCTGGATCGGCTCGCCGATCCGCCGGACGACCACCGTCTTGCCCTCGCTGCCCGGGTCCAGGTCCGACAGGCTGACCATGCCGTCCTCGATGAACGGGTCGGCCTCGGCCTTCTCGCCCAACTCCTCCAGGCCCGGGATCGGGTTCCCGTAGGGGGACTCGGTCGGGTGGCGCAGCAGCTCCAGGACGCGCCGCTCCACCGCCTCGCTCATCACGTGCTCCCAGCGGCAGGCCTCGGCGTGCACCTGCTCCCACTCCAGGCCGATGACGTCGACGAGCAGGCACTCCGCGAGGCGGTGCTTGCGCATCACGCGGGTCGCGAGCTTGCGGCCCTCGTCGGTGAGCTCCAGGTGCCGGTCGCTGGCGACCGCCACCAGGCCGTCGCGCTCCATGCGCGCCACCGTCTGGCTCACCGTGGGCCCGCTCTGGTCCAGCCGCTCGGCGATCCGGGCGCGCATGGGGACCACGCCTTCCTCTTCCAGCTCGAGGATGGTGCGGAGATACATCTCCGTGGTATCGATCAGTCCGGACATTCGTGCCCCTCGGATTGCGTGCGCTGGCCCTGTCCCCAATTCTGACGCATCGGGCCGACAACCGTCCCGCGCCTGACGTCAAGGCATGTACGGGACATCTCCCCGGGACGCCGGGCCGGCGCCCGGGACCCCTGGTGCGCAGGGCTTCCGTCCCGGGATTGACGGCCGTATTGACACGTCCTTGGTCCAGACCGCACGGTGAGCGGCGGACCACCGACGACGCATCCACCGCACCCCACCCTGGAAGGGCCTTCGGCGTATGAGCGAGAGCAAGCTGGCCGGGCAGTTCTTCGACGCCGCCATCGGCCTGCTGGAGCGGGTGCGGGACGAGGAGGGCGCGCGGATCGCCGAGGCCGGGACCGTCATCGCCGAGGCCGTGGCCTCGGGGAACCGGCTGTTCGCCTTCGGCGCCGGGCACTCCTCGCTGCCCGCGCAGGACGTGGTGTACCGGGCCGGCGGGCTGGCCCTGATGAACTTCCTCGCGGTGCCGGGCACGGCCGGCGTGGACGTCATGCCGGCCACGCTGGGCAGCGCGCTGGAGCGGGTCGACGGGCTCGCCGGGGCGGTCCTGGACAGCAGCCCGGCCTCCGACGGGGATGTGCTGGTCGTCATCTCGCTCTCCGGACGCAATGCACTGCCGGTCGAGATGGCGATGAACGCGCGGGCGCTGGGGCTGAAGGTGATCGGCGTGACGTCGGTGGCGTACGCGACGGAGACGAAGTCACGGCACGTGTCGGGCACCTACCTGAAGGACCACTGCGACATCGTCCTCGACAGCAAGATCGCGGTCGGGGACGCGGAGCTGACGGCGGACGGCATCGAGGCGCCGTTCGCCCCCGCGTCGACGGTGGTGACGAGCGCGATCATGCAGGCGGTGATGGCGGCGGCGGCCGGGGAGCTGGCCGCGCGGGGGGTGGAGCCGCCGTTGCTGCGGTCGGGGAACGTCGACGGCGGGCACGAGTGGAACGGGCGGGTGATGCGGGAGTACGGGGACCGGATCTTCTTCCGGCACTGACGCCGCCGTCTCCCCGCGCGGCGGCGCCCTCGGCGGCGGACCTCACGGCCCCAGGAGGTCCAGGTCGGACGCCACCCGGGCCGCCACCTCCTCCGCGTACGTCGCGTCCGTGCGGTCGAACGCGGGACGCGACGGGCCGCGGACGAAGGTCAGGATGCCCAGGGTGCGGCCGCGGCTGCGCAGGACCGTGCTCAGGGCGTGGGCGGCCCCCGGGGGCCACTGGCGGGCCCGGGCCCAGCCCTCCGCCGCCTCGCTGCCCGGCGCCCCCGGCGCACTGGCGCGCACCGGGCCGATCCGGTCCAGTGCCTGGAGCGCCGGGTGGGCGGCCTCGTACCGGACCGGGATCGCGCCCGGACCGGGGAGGACCAGGGCCAGCCCCGACGGGGACACCGCCGAGCGGACCAGCCGCCGCCCGTCCCCGGCGACCACGTCGACCAGCGCGTGCTCCGCGAACCCGGCCAGCGCGAAGTCCAGCCGTACGGCCGCCGCCTCCGCCGGGTCCACGCACTCGGCGGCGGCCCGCCCGGTGCAGCTGGTTGGACCGGAACCGCACCTGCCCGGCGTCCAGCTCGGCCCGCCGGGCCTCGGTGACGTCCTGGAACAGCCACCCGACGCCCAGCGGCACCGGCTCCTCCGCGAGCGGCGAGGCCAGCCGCAGGAACCCGCACCGCCAGCAGCGCCGCCGCTCCCCCTCCGGGGTCCGCACCGTCACCCACAGTTCCACCGGCCCCGGCGGCGCCCCCTCGGCCAGCACGTGCGTGAGCGCCCCCTCCAGCTCCTCGACGCCCTGGGACAGCAGCTCGCCGAGCGGGCGCCCGAGCAGCGTCGTGCGGCCGGAGCCGAAGGCGCGGGCCGCCTCCGCGTTGACCACCGCCGGGCGCAGGTCCACGTCGACCAGGACGACCCCCCAGGAGGCGTCGTCCATCAGCGCCTCGCTGAGGGCGATGGAGCGTTCCAGGTCGATCTGGGCGTGGACCTCGCTGAAGGCGCAGTAGACCCCGGCCGGCTTCCCGTCGGCACCCGGCACCCCGGCGGACTGGGTCCGTACGAGGATCCGTCCGCCCTCCTTGGTCACCAAGGGGAACTCGTGCACCTGGCGGCCCGGCGCGTCCTGCGCCGACATCAGCCGTTCCTGCACGTCGTCCGCGTCGGCGGCCCGCACCGCCCAGCCCGCGAACCCGCGCCGGCCCACCGCCTCGGCGGCGCTCCAGCCGAGGATCCGCTCGGCCTCGCGGTTCCAGTGCGTGATCACGCCGTCGGAGTCGAACGCGCACAGGGCGGCGTCCATCCCGTCGAGCAGCGCTGCGAGCAGATCGTCGGTGGTCTCACCACGTCCGGAAGCACTCACCTGGCACCCCCTGCAGGTGTTCGCGTGTGCGGCACGTCAGATCATTGAACTGGAACGTGACCCAGGCCACACGCGGTTCTCGGATTCCTCCCGGAATGTCCGATGAGGGCGCCGGCTCCCCGCGAACCTCAGGTGCTCACGACCATGACGACCATCGCGATGACGAAGAGTACGAAGAAGATCCCGCACCCCCAGAACGTCGCCTTCATCACCCGCCCCTCGCGCACCGCCTGCCGCTCCATGCGCCCGCGCGCCTGCGGGTCCGGCGCCCAGTCGGGCCCCCGTAGCTCCTCCCAGGCGGCCCGGATCACGGCGATCTCGCGCGCGACGTCCACGTGGTTGTCGTCCACGTACATCAGCTGGACGCGGCGGCCCTCGCCGTCGTAGGCGTACGAGATCAGGGTGGGCTGGTTCTGCCCCATGGCGGCGCTCGGGTTGCGCACGGCCCGGATCTCCTGGATGTCCTCCCAGGCCAGCCGCCTGCTCCCGGTGAACCGGCGGACCCGGATCCCCTTGAGGTCGGCGGAGGTCGCACAGCGCTTGGAGGCCCACACCAGCCAGCCGAAGAGGACCAGGACGGCGGCCATGACCACCAGCTTCACCGCGCCGGGGACGTCGTCCAGGTTCAGCACGGACAGGGCTATGCCCGGCAGCCCGACGCCCACCGCCACGTAGACGGCGGTCATCTGCTGGGACCGGATCCGGTAGTCGCGCGGCAGCATCTCGGCGCCCATGGCACCCCTCCCCCGGTGGCGGACGGCCAGTGTAGGGAGTAACTCACCCCCGGGACAGGGCAGTTGCCGCACTCCGCGCGGAACCCGATAAATAAGTTGAGGGCCCCCCGGAGGGGGCCTAGGCTCTGCCGTACACGAGAAGGGAGGTGGTTCCCGAAATGTACGGAAACCGGACGCGTGAGGTGGCTGCGGGCTAAGGGCCCGTCGTCAGCAACGCACCCAGTGCGGTGCCCGGCGGAAGCTAGCCGCCCGGTGCCAATCCCAAGCAGTCACCCGACCCGCGGGCTCGCCGGCACGTCCGGCCGGCTCCTCTCACTGCAGGAGAGGAACCCGAGCCCGCGGGTCGCCTGCTTTTCCGCGGCCCCTCAGGGGCACAGGCGGCCCCTCAGGGGCACAGGCGCTCGACCCGCCACTTCTCCCCGTCGAGTACGTACCGCAGCCGGTCGTGCAGCCGGTTCTCGTGCCCCTGCCAGAACTCCAGCGCGTCGGGCACCACCCGCAGCCCGCCCCACTCCGGCGGCACCGGCACCTGCTCGCCCTCCGGGTAGCGCTCCGCCAGCTCCGCGTAACGGCGGTCCAGCTCCGCGCGCGAACCGATCACCCGGGACTGCTCGCTCGCCCACGCCCCCAGCTGGGAGCCGTGCGGCCGGGAGCGGAAGTAGGCGGCCGTCTCGTCACGGCCGACCCGGGCCGCCCGGCCCGTCACGATCACCTGGCGGGCGATCGGATGCCAGGGGAAGAGGAGCGAGACGTACGGGTTCTCCTCGATCTCGCGCGCCTTGCGGGAGCCGTAATTGGTGAAGAACACGAAGCCCCGCGAGTCGAACTGCTTCAGCAGCACGGTGCGGGAACTGGGCCGGCCCCCGGCGGTCGCGGTCGAGACGACCATCGCGTTCGGCTCGAAGAGGTCCGAGTCGGCGGCCTGCTGGAACCACCGGGCGAACTGCGCCATCGGGTCCTCGGCGAGACCCGCCTCCTCGACGATCTCGGAGCGGTACTGCTGGCGCATGGCGGCGGGGTCAATGTCCTGATCGGTCACGACGCCATCCTGCCGCAGCAACCCGACGGCGGGTGTGCCGTATGTCACGCTTCCGAAGGTCCGGTGGAACGGACAAAATCTTGGGGCCGGTCCGAGGGTCCCCGCACGGATGACCATCGGCCGTGCCGGGCATCAACGGTGATGACCGCGCCGGACCGCGAATCACGCCGGGAACCGCGCGTGTTCGCACTATCTGAGGGAGCCGCCGCATGTCCGACTTCGTACCCGGACTCGAAGGGGTCGTCGCGTTCGAGACGGAGATCGCCGAACCCGACAAGGAAGGCGGAGCGCTCCGCTACCGCGGGGTCGACATCGAAGACCTCGTGGGCCACGTCTCCTTCGGGAACGTCTGGGGGCTGCTGGTCGACGGCGCCTTCAACCCCGGCCTGCCGGCCGCCGAACCCTTCCCGATCCCGGTCCACTCCGGTGACATCCGCGTCGACGTGCAGTCCGCGCTCGCCATGCTCGCGCCCGTCTGGGGCCTCAAACCGCTCCTCGACATCGACGAGCGAACCGCCCGCGACGACCTCGCGCGGGCCGCCGTCATGGCCCTCTCGTACGTCGCCCAGTCCGCCCGCGGCCAGGGCCTGCCGATGGTGCCCCAGCGGGAGATCGACAAGGCCGAGTCCGTGGTCGAACGGTTCATGATCCGCTGGCGCGGCGAGCCCGACCCCAAGCACGTCAAGGCCGTCGACGCCTACTGGACCTCGGCCGCCGAGCACGGCATGAACGCCTCCACCTTCACCGCCCGCGTCATCGCCTCCACCGGCGCCGACGTCGCCGCCGCCCTGTCGGGCGCCGTCGGCGCCATGTCCGGGCCCCTGCACGGCGGCGCGCCCTCCCGCGTCCTCGGCATGATCGAGGAGATCGAGCGCACCGGCGACGCCGAGGCGTACGTGAAGAAGGCCCTCGACAAGGGCGAGCGCCTCATGGGCTTCGGCCACCGCGTCTACCGCGCCGAGGACCCCCGCGCCCGCGTCCTGCGGCGCACCGCCAAGGAGCTGGACGCCCCGCGCTACGAGGTGGCCGCCGCCCTGGAGAAGGCCGCCCTGGAGGAGCTGCACGCCCGCCGCCCCGACCGGGTGCTCGCGACCAACGTGGAGTTCTGGGCCGCGATCATGCTGGACTTCGCGGAGGTCCCGGCGCACATGTTCACCTCCATGTTCAGCTGCGCCCGCACGGCCGGCTGGTCCGCGCACATCCTGGAGCAGAAGCGCACGGGCCGCCTGGTCCGCCCCTCGGCCCGCTACATCGGCCCGGGGCGGCGCGACCCGCGTGACATCGAGGGCTACTCCACCATCACGGACATCGCGGCCACGGCCTGACGGCCCCGCGCTCGTAGGGTGCCGCACCCCGTACCGGGGTGCGGCACCCTTCTCCTCGTCAGCCCAGCGCGGCGTCGATGATCCGCGACCACTGGGCGACGACCCGCTCCCGGCGGGCCGTGTCGTCGGTCAGCACGTTCGCCAGGCCCAGGCCCCGGGCCATGTCGAGGAAGCCCTGCACGGTCTCCCGTACGCCCGGCGCCGACTCGTCCGCGCCCAGCAGCTCGACCGCGATGCGGTGGGTCTCCCGGCCGACCCTGGCCTCCAGCTCGGTGACCTGGGGCCGCAGCTGCTCCTCGTTGGACGCGGCCACCCACAGCTGGAGCGCGGCCCGGAACAGGGCCCCGGTGTAGAGGTCGACCAGCGCCTCCAGCACCGCCGGCCTGGGCGCGGGGGCGGCCTGGAACAGCTCCCGCAGGGCGGTGGAGCGTTCCTCGGAGACGTACTCGACGGCGGCGGTGAAGAGGGACTCCCGGGTGGGGAAGTGGTGCTGGGCCGCACCGCGCGACACCCCGGCCCGCTCGGCGACCACGGCGACGGTGGACCCCGCCCAGCCGTGCTCGGCGAGGCAGGAGACCGCCGCCTCCAGCAGGTGCCGCCGGGTGACCCGGCTGCGGGCCTGCTTGGGGAGGCCGCGGAAGGGGGTGGTGCGGGTGCGGGAGCGGGTTCCGGTGGTGCGGGGCCCGCCGGTGCGGGGTTCGCCGGCCTCGGCGTCGGTCAGCGCACCCATGACGGGTCCCGGCGCTCGAAGCGGGCGGTGATGCCCTCGCGGGCCTCGGCGGAGGCGAAGAGTCGCGCGGAGAGTTCCGTCAGGCGGTCGCCGTCGCGGTCCAGGGCTTCCCGCACACCGGCGGCCACCATCGCCTTGGTCTCCGCGAGGGCCTGCGGGGAGGCCTTGCGCAGCCCGTCGAGGACGGGCGCGAGGGCGGTGTCGGGGTCTCCGGCGGTGTGGAGGGTGAGCAGCCCTATGCGGGTGGCCTCGGCGGCGTCGAAGGGTTCGGCGGTCAGGAAGTAGCGGGAGGCCGCGCGGGGGTCGAGGCGGGGCAGCAGGGTCATGGAGATCACGGCCGGGGCCAGGCCGAGGTGGGTCTCGGTGAAGGCGTACGAGGACTGCGGCCCGGCGGCGGCGATGTCGCAGGCGCCGAGGAGGCCGAGGCCGCCGGCGCGGACGTGTCCGGTGACGCGGGCGACGACCGGCTTGGCGAGCGTGGTGAGCTCGCGCAGCAGGGCGAGGAAGTCCGCGGGGTCGCAGGGTGACTTGAGGTCGGCGCCGGCGCAGAAGGTGTTGCCGGTGTGGGTGAGGAGCACCGCGCGGGTGTCGGCGTCCTCGGCGGCCGCGGCGAGTGCGGCGCGCAGCTCGGCGACGAGCTGCGCGGAGAGCGCGTTGCGGTTGGCCGGGGAGTCGAGGGTGAGGGTGGTGATGCCGGTCGCCTGGGCGGCGTGCACGAGTGGGGCCATGTCTGCTTCCTGTTCGGTGAGCGTTACTGCTCGGATCGGATGATTCGCTCTCCGCACAGAGGTGCTGGAGTCCTGGACCGGCAGTCTGGTCCGCAGGCGATCTCGTTCCTGGATGATCTCTTTCACCCGGGTGTAGGGGGTGTAGAGGGTGATGGCGGGGTCACCGTCTCGTTCCAGGACGTTGATCGCAGCCGCATGGTCTGCTTGCCACAGCTCCCCGCACCGGGTGCAGTGAAGCCGGTCCCCCGCGCGTCTGCCGATGATCCGGCAGCAGGGGACGACTTGTGAGCTGTAGGCCGCGTTGACCAGCGTCAGCGCAGAACCTCTGCGCTCCGCCACGCTGTTGAGCGCCTCAGCCGTGATGCCCTTGGTCCAGGCGGCGAGACGGCGGTTGGTGCTCTTTCCCAGCTTCTTGCGTGAGGTGAAAGGCCGGGTGAGGTCTTCGGCCACCACATGGGCGGCCTTGTCGATGACGGCGTGGACGGCAGTGAAGGTGGCCGTGCGCACGCGGAACTCGAAACGGGCGCGGCGCCGGTTCCGCTTGGCCAGGCCTAGGTTGTTGCGCTCGATGCGGTCGGCCTTCGCCAGGTCTCCGGCCCTGCGGGCCTTGTCGGCGACGGACCGGATCTTCGCCCGGCGGGCGTTCTTGGTCTTGAGATGGTCGGACTCGCAGCGCAGCAGGGTGCCGAGCTGCTCGCCGTAGTGGATGCCGTCGGAATCGGTGAGGACTTCGGTGTAGCCCTTGTCCACGCCGATCGTCGCGGTTCCGCAGGGGCGGGTGGCGCGGAGGTCGGGTGCGTCGACGGCATAGTGCACTTCAACACGACCAGCGCGCAGGATCAGGCGCAGGGTTCCGGTCGGGGCGTGGACGGTGTTGAGCGGGATGGCGATCTTCTGGCGGCGTGCCAGGCCCGGGATGTCGATCCACACGTTGCCGTCGACCATCGTCCACACGTTGTACTGGTCGGAGCGGACCACAATCTGGTTCGCCGTCCGGCTTTTCCCATGTTTGACGTGCTGACGCATCTTCCGGGCCAGGAAGGCGTCGTCGTGCCAGCGGCCGTACTTGAGATCGGTGTACGCCTTCTTGCGCCGGGCTTCGTCGCGGTAGTGGCGGTGGACGGCCTTGCGGACCATTGCCTTGCCCGCCTCGCGGTGTGCGGTGATGTCGGCGACCGCGTCCCGCACGGTCTCCTTCCATGCGTTGGCGAGCACGCCGAAGGTGTCGGCGGTGCCGTCGGCCATCCAGGCGTCGCGGATCGTGCGGTCCTTGACACGGTCACGCAGCGGGGAGCCGCAGCGGGCCCACACCAGGGCTCGTACCCGTCCGAGCCTGCGGGCCTGCTCTTCGAGCTGCGCGTACTTCCCGGCGTTGAGGCTCTTGGAGTAGGCGATGCGGGTGACCTTCACCGGCGCCCAGCGGTCAGCTCGTCCTGCAACGTCTTCTCGTAGCGCCGCAGACCGTGCAGGCGCTCGGAGAAGGTGTGCACGATCGCGAGCAGGTCCTCCACCAGTTCCTGCTGAGGGGAGAGCGATTCGGCATTCGCGATGACGATCTCGCAGCCGTGCCGCTCGGCGATGTGCTCGACCAGGTCGAACCCGAAGCGGGCAAGCCGGTCCTTGTGCGCGATCACCAGCCGGGCAACCTCGCCCTGCTCGATCCGGTCCATCAGCGCGAGGAACTTCTTGCGGCGTAGATCCATGCCGCCGCCGATTTCGCTGAGCCACTCGTCCACCGGGATACCGGCCCCCAGACAGAACGTCTCCATCGCAGCGACCTGCGAAACGAGGTCGTCCTTCTGGCCGGGCGAGGACACACGGCAGTACACCACCGTGACACGGCCGCCAGTGGCGGCGATGCCGAGAGCAGCCCGGACGTCGTCCTCGGTGAAGTACCGCTGCCCCGACGGGGCGCGCTTCGCCGTGATACGCCCCTCGCTCTCCCAACGCCGGACGGTCGACGCAGACCGACCGATCCGTCGGGCGAACTCGGAGATCCGGTATATGTTGCTCATATGGCGAAGAGTAGGTAGGTCTGAGTAGCAAATCAACCACCGACCGTCTGCTCCTTCGGGGGCGTACGGATAGGGCCTTGCCTCCCCGGCCGGGCCCCTTCGGGGAGGGTACGCGGCCCGACGGCCCCGACTGGGCGGGGCGCTTGGCCAGGTAGCGGCCCGGGCTGCGCCGGGGGCGCGGCCCCGGCCGGTGATCGCCTGCTGGACGGGGGCGGGTCCGTGACCAGCGCTCTGGCCGGGCACTACCCCGGTCGGGGGACTCCCCCAGCAGGGCGTTCACTCTGCCGGGCGGGCTGGGGGTGCGTGCCCGGGGCGGAGCCCCCGGGACACGGTCCGCAGGAGCCCCCAAGGGGCCGCGGCGAGCCCCGGGGGAATGACGGAAGGGCGGGTAGGGGACCAGGCCCACGCAGTGGGACCGGCGCAGCCCCCCAGCCGGGGGGCGGTCAGTAGGACTTGGGGAGGCGTAGGGTCTGGTGGGAGACGAAGTTCAGGATCATCTCGCGGCTGACCGGCGCGATCCGGGCGACCCGGGCCGCCGTGATCAGGGACGCCAACCCGTACTCCCGGGTCAGCCCGTTCCCCCCGAGCGTGTGCACCGCCTGGTCCACCGCCTGCACGCACGCCTCCCCCGCCGCGTACTTCGCCATGTTCGCCGCCTCACCGGCTCCCATGTCGTCCCCCGCGTCATACAGCCGGGCGGCCTTCTGCATCATCAGGCGGGCCAGTTCGAGCTCGATGTGCGCCGCCGCCAGCGGATGCGCCACGGCCTGGTGGGCGCCGATCGGTTCCTGCCACACCTGGCGGGTGCGGGCGTAGTCCACCGCCCGACCGAGCGCGTAGCGGCCCATCCCGATGGCGAAGGCCGCCGTCATGATGCGCTCGGGGTTGAGCCCGGCGAACAGCTGGAGCAGGCCCGCGTCCTCGTCGCCGACCAGCGCCTCGGCGGGGAGGCGGACCTCGTCCAGGACCAGTTCGAACTGCTTCTCCGCCGCCTGTAGTTCCATGTCGATCACCGAGCGGGTGAAGCCGGGGGTGTCGCGGTCCACGATGAACAGGCAGGGCTTCAGCCGACCCGTGCGGGCGTCCTCGGTGCGGCCGACGATCAGGGTGGCGTCGGCGATGTCCACGCCGGAGATGAAGACCTTGCGTCCCGTGAGGACCCAGCCGTCGCCGTCGCGCCGGGCGGTGGTGGTGATGCGGTGGGAGTTGGAGCCCGCGTCGGGTTCGGTGATGCCGAAGGCCATCGTGCGGCTGCCGTCCGCGAGGCCGGGGAGCCAGGCCCGCTTCTGGGCCTCGGTGCCGAAGCGGGCGATCACGGTGCCGCAGATGGCCGGGGAGACCACCATCATCAGCAGGGGGCAGCCGGCCGCGCCCAGTTCCTCCAGGACGATGGAGAGTTCGGCGATCCCGCCGCCCCCGCCCCCGTACTCCTCGGGCAGGTTGACCCCGAGGTAGCCGAGCTTGGCGGCGTCGGCCCACAGTTCGTCGGGGTGGCCGCCCTCGCGGGCGAGGCGGGCGAGGTAGTCGCGGCCGTAGCGCTGCCCGAGGGCGGCGACGGCGGCGCGCAGGGCCTGGTGTTCTTCGGTTTCGGTGGCGGCGGGGCTCATGACGGCGTTTCCTCCTGGACTACGGCGAGCAGGGCGCCGAACTCGACCTGTTGGCCGGTGGCGGCGTGGAGCGCGGTGAGCGTGCCGGAGGCGGGGGCGAGGATGCGGTGCTCCATCTTCATGGCCTCCAGCCAGAGCAGTGGCTGCCCGGCGGTGACGGCGGAGCCGGGGGCGAGGCCCTCGGCGACGCGGACGACGGTGCCGGGCATGGGGGCGAGCAGGGAGCCCGGTTCGGTGCGGTCCTGGGGATCGGGGAACCGGGGTGCGCGGGTGAGGGTGTGGGAGCCGAGGGTGGAGTCCACGTAGACGGTGTTCGATTTGTGTTTCACGTGGAACGTGCGGCGTACGCCGTCGACTTCGAGGGTGACGAGGGTGGGGGTGGCGGCCAGGACGCGCACGCCGGGGTGGTCGACGGGCTGGTACTGGACCTCGTGCTCGGCGCCGGAGACGGTGTAGCGGCGGGTCTGCGGTTGGGAGCGGAGGTTGCGCCAGCCGCCGAGGCGGGCGGCGAGCGGGGCGCCGGGGGCCGGGGCCGCTTCGGCGAGGGCGGCGGCCAGGCAGGCGAGGGCGAGGTCGGGGGCGCCGTCCGTGAGGGTGTCGAGGTGGCGGTCGTAGAACCCGGTGTCGAGGCGGGCGGCGGCGAACTCCGGGTGGCGCAGGGAGCGTACGAGGAGCTCGCGGTTGGTGGCCGGGCCGTGGATCCGGGCCCGGGCGAGGGCGTCGGCGAGGACGCGGACGGCTTCGGCGCGGGTGGGGGCGTGCGCGATGACCTTGGCGAGCATCGCGTCGTAGTGGACGGAGACGCTGTCGCCGTCGGTGAACCCGGTGTCGACGCGGACGTGGCCGGGGAGGGAGAGGGTGTGCAGGACGCCGGTCTGCGGGCGCCAGCCGTGGGCGGGGTCCTCCGCGTAGAGGCGGGCCTCGACGGCGTGGCCGGAGGGCTCGGGCGGGGTCGGCGGGAGGGGCTCGCCTTCGGCGACGCGTAGCTGGAGGGCGACGAGGTCGAGGCCGAAGACGGCTTCGGTGACGGGGTGTTCCACCTGGAGGCGGGTGTTCATCTCCAGGAACCACGGGCGGCCGTCGGAGCCGACGAGGAACTCGACCGTGCCCGCGCCCCGGTAGGACACCGCCCTGGCGGCGGCGACGGCGGCCTCGTGGAGGCGGGTCCGGAGGTCCTCGGGGAGGGCGGGGGCCGGGGCCTCCTCGATGACCTTCTGGTGGCGGCGCTGGAGGGAGCAGTCGCGGGTGCCCAGGGCCCAGACGGTGCCGTGGGCGTCGGCGAGGACCTGCACCTCCACGTGCCGGCCGCGCTCCACGTACGGCTCGGCGAAGACCTCCCCGTCGCCGAACGCGGACAGGGCCTCGGCGGCGGCCGCGTCGAGGGATTCCTTGAGGGAGTCCAGGTCCCGTACGAGGCGCATCCCTCGGCCGCCGCCGCCCGCGGCGGCCTTCAGCAGCAGGGGCAGGTCCGCGGCGGTGGCCGTGGCCGGGTCGACGGGCTCCAGCAACGGCACCCCGGCGGCCCGCATGAGGTCCTTGGCCCGGGTCTTGGAGGCCATGGCCTCGATGGCGGCGGGCGGCGGGCCGATCCAGGCCAGGCCGGCGGCCTCGACCCGGCGGGCGAAGTCGGCGTTCTCGGAGAGGAAGCCGTACCCGGGGTGCACGGCGTCGGCGCCGGCCGCGCGGGCGGCCTCGATCAGCAGGTCGGCGCGCAGGTAGGTGTCGGCGGGGGCGGCCCCCGGCAGCCGGACGGCGGTGTCGGCGGAGCGCACGTGCAGGGCGTCGGCGTCGGGGTCGGAGTGGACGGCGACCGTGGCCAGGCCCAGGGCGCGGGCCGTGCGGAAGATCCGTACGGCGATCTCGCCCCGGTTGGCGACGAGGAGGGAGGTGATCGGGTTCGTCATGGGCGGGCTCACATCCGGAAGACGCCGAAGCCGCCACGGGCGCCCTCGACGGGGGCGTTGTGGACGGCCGACAGGCACAGGCCGAGGACGGTACGGGTGTCGCGCGGGTCGATGACTCCGTCGTCGTAGAGCCGCCCGGACAGGAACAGGGGCAGGGACTCGGACTCGATCTGCGCCTCCACGAAGGCCCGCATCCCGGCGTCGGCCTCCTCGTCGTAAGGCTGTCCCTTGGCGGCGGCGGACTGCCGGGCGACGATCGAGAGCACTCCGGCGAGCTGCTGGGGGCCCATGACGGCGGACTTGGCGCTGGGCCAGGCGAAGAGGAACCGGGGCTCGTAGGCGCGGCCGCACATGCCGTAGTGGCCGGCGCCGTAGCTGGCCCCGATGAGGACGGACAGGTGCGGGACGCGCGAGTTGGACACGGCGTTGATCATCATCGAGCCGTGTTTGACGATGCCGCCCTGCTCGTACTCCTTGCCGACCATGTAGCCGGTGGTGTTGTGGAGGAACAGGAGCGGGATGTCGCGCTGGTTGGCGAGCTGGATGAACTGGGCGGCCTTCTGCGACTCGGCGCTGAACAGCACGCCCTGCGCGTTGGCGAGGATGCCGACCGGGTAGCCGTGCAGGGTGGCCCAGCCGGTGACGAGGCTGGGGCCGTAGAGGGGCTTGAACTCGTCGAAGTCGGAGGCGTCGACGATGCGGGCGATGACCTCGCGGGGGTCGAAGGGGGTCTTCAGGTCCGGCGGGACGATCCCGAGGAGTTCCTCCGCGTCGTACAGCGGCTCCTCGGCGCACGGCGGTTCGGCGTGGGGCTTGCGGTGGTTGAGCCGGGCCACGATGCGGCGGGCCTGGCGGATGGCGTCGTACTCGTCGAGGGCGTAGTGGTCGGCGAGGCCGGAGACGCGGGCGTGCATGTCGGCGCCGCCGAGGGACTCGTCGTCGCTCTCCTCGCCGGTGGCCATCTTCACGAGGGGAGGGCCGCCGAGGAACACCTTGGAACGGTCCTTGATCATGACGGTGTGGTCGGACATCCCGGGGATGTACGCACCACCGGCGGTGGAGTTGCCGAAGACGACGGCGACGGTGGGGATGCCGGCGGCGGAGAGCCGGGTGAGGTCGCGGAAGATCGCCCCGCCGGGGATGAAGATCTCCTTCTGGGAGGGCAGGTCGGCGCCTCCGGACTCCACGAGGCTGATGCAGGGCAGCCGGTTGCGCAGGGCGATCTCGTTGGCCCGCAGGGCCTTCCTCAGGGTCCAGGGGTTGCTGGCACCGCCGCGCACGGTGGGGTCGTTGGCCGTGATCAGGCACTCGACGCCCTCTACGGTGCCGATGCCGGTGACCATCGAGGCGCCGACGGGGTGGTCGCTGCCCCAGGCGGCGAGCGGGGACAGCTCCAGGAACGGGGTGTCGGGGTCGAGGAGCAGCTCGACGCGCTCGCGGGGCAGCAGCTTGCCGCGGTCCCGGTGCCGGGCGGTGTACTTCTCCCCGCCGCCCGCGAGCGCCTTGGCGTGCTCGGCGTCCAGCGCACCGAGCCGCTCCAGGGCGGCGGAACGGGCCTCGGCGTACTCGGGGGCGAGGGGGTCGACGGTGGTACCGAGACGGGTCATGGGCGGGTCCCCTCCGGGGTGGGTGGCAGGAGGCGGGTCGGGATGTCGACGTGGCGGGCGCGGAGCCATTCGCCGAGGGCCTTGGCCTGCGGGTCGAACCGGTGGCCGGAGGCGACCCCGTCGCCGAGGATCCCGGCGACGGTGAAGTTCAGGGCCCGGAGGTTCGGCAGCTCGTGGCGGCTGACGACGAGGGGCTCGGTCTCGGGGAGCAGGGCCTTGAGGCGCCCGACGGTGAGGGTGCCCCGCAGCCACTCCCACGCCGCGTCGCTCTCCACCCAGACCCCGACGTTGGCGTCACCCCCCTTGTCCCCGGACCGCGCCCCGACCAGCAGCCCGAGGGGGGCGCGGGTGGTGGGACCGGGGGTTGGGGCGGGGAAATCCGGGCCCCCGGCCCCGACCCGCGGCCGGGACCGGGTCGGGACGGCGGTGGCCGGACCACCGGCGACGGCCCCGGCGCCCTCGGCGGCGGGGCGGCCCGCGGTGTCCGGCACGGGCGGCGGCTCCGGGGCGGGTGTGCCGGACTCGGGCGCCGGGCCGCCCGGATCCACGCCGGCGTCACCCATCGGGCCGGCGGCGCCGGGCCGGCCGGCCCGGCCGGCCGGGTCCGGGGCGACGTCGGGGCAGGCCCGGGCGGACGGGTCCGGCGGTTCCGGGGCGGCTTCACCCGGCGCGGGGCCCCGCGCGGAGTCCGCGGAGTCGGCGTCGGATGGGCGGGGGGACTCCGGGCGCCCGCCGCCCACCCGTAGCCGGGTGCCGTCCGGGAGGACCGCCGTGTGCGGGACGGAGGCCGCCGGGACCAGGGCCGAGGTGAACACCCCGTACGGCTGCGCCGGCCCCGGCGGGGCCGTGACGTGGAAGCCCGGGTAGCTCGCCAGGGCCAGTTCGACCGCCGCGCCCGTCAGCTCCCGCCCCACCCGGTCCGGTGACGGGTCGCGCACCACCAGGCGCAGCAGCGCACTCGCCGCCTCCTGCGTGTCCGCGTCCGCGTGGTCGGTGCGGGCCAGGGTCCACGACACCCCCGCCACCCCCGCCAGCGCGTCCGCCATCTGCTCGCGCACCAGCTCCGCCTTGGCCTCCACGTCCAGGCCCGTCAGGACGAAGACCACCTCGTTGCGCCAGCCCCCGACCCGGGTGACCCCCACCTTCAGGGTGTCCGGCGGCGGCTCCCCCACCGTCCCGCTGATCCGGACCCGGTCCTCGCCGTCCGGGGTCAGGCGCACCGTGTCCAACCGGGCCGTGACGTCCGGGCCCAGGTACCGGGCGCCCTGGGTCTCGTACAGCAGCTGCGCGGTGACCGTGCCCGGGGAGACGAGCCCGCCCGTACCGGGGTGCTTGGTGACGACCGCCGAGCCGTCCTCGTGGACCTCCGCGAGCGGGAAGCCGGGGCGGCGCACGTCGTGGGCGGTGAAGAAGGCGTAGTTGCCGCCGGTGGCCTGCGTGCCGCACTCCAGGACGTGCCCGGCGACCACCGCCCCCGCCAGCCGGTCGTACTCCCCGGGCCCCCAGTCGAACCACCACGCGGCCGGCCCGCTCACCAGCGCCGCGTCCGTGACCCGGCCGGTGACCACCACGTCCGCGCCCGCCCGCAGGCAGGCCGTGATCCCGGCGCCGCCGAGGTAGGCGTTGGCGGTCAACGCCCCCTCCCCTGCCCCCGTGCCCCCGTGTGCCATCAGGTCGTCGCCCTCGACGTGCGCGACGCGTACGGGCACCCCCACCTGGTCCGCCAGCGCGCGCACCGCGTCCGCCAGCCCGGCCGGGTTCAGCCCGCCCGCGTTGGTGACGATCCGCACGCCCCGCTCGTGCGCGAGCCCGAGCCCCTCCTCCAGCTGCCGCAGGAAGGTCTTGGCGTACCCGAGGTCCGGGTTCTTCAGCCGGTCGCGGCCGAGGATCAGCATGGTCAGCTCGGCGAGGTAGTCGCCCGTCAGGACGTCCAGCGGGCCGCCGGTCAGCATCTCGCGCACCGCGCCGAACCGGTCGCCGTAGAAGCCCGAGGCGTTGCCGATGCGCAGCGGGCGCCGGGCGGTCACCGCGTCCCCCGGGGCGCACGGCCCGGACCGGCCGGGCCGGCGAAGGCCTGGGCGATGTCCAGCCAGCGGTCGGCGTCGGGGCCGGTGGCGGTGAGGGCCAGGTCGGCCCGGTGGGCGCGCTGGGTGACCAGCAGGCAGAAGTCCAGCGCCGGGCCCGTGACCCGCTGCCCGGCGTCCTCGGGCCCGAACGCCCACACCCCGCCCCCGCCGGGAGGGGTCAGCTCCACCCGGAACTCCCCCTCCGGCACCGCCAGTCCGCGCACGGCGTACGCGTAGTCCCGCGCCCGCACCCCGATCCGCGCGACGTGCCGCAGCCGGGCGGTCGGGGTCCGGCGCACGCCGAGCGCGTCGGCGACGTCCTGGCCGTGCGCCCAGGTCTCCATCAGCCGGGCGCTCGCCATGGAGGCGGCCTTCATCGGGGGCCCGTACCAGGGGAAACGGGCGTCGGGGGAGGCGGCGGCCAAGGCCAGGTCCAGCGCCTCCCGCCCGGCCCGCCACCGCGCCAGCAGCTCGGCGGGCGCCAGCCGGGCGCCCTCCTCGGCCCCTTCGTCCACGAAGGAGTCCGGCGCCTTGAGGGCCACCTCCACCTCCCGCGCGAACCCTTCGGCGTCGGTGAGCGCGAGCAGCGCGGCCCGGTCGGTCCAGTGCAGGTGCGCGATCTGATGGGCGACGCCCCACCCCTCGGCGGGCGTCGGCCGCGCCCACTCGGACTCTGCCAACCCCCTTACGAGGGAGTCGAGTTCACGGCCCTCCTCGCGGAGATCGGCGAAGACGGCGACGACGGACGGCTCGGGCACGACGTGCTCCCCTCTCGGCGTGAGGGGAAGCCTGGCAGCAGCCCGAGAAACAATCAAGCATGCTTGCATGATTTTCCTCCACACCCGTCCGGTTCCCGCCACGCGCCAACCAGCCTCCGGCACGCGGCACTTGACCCCACCAGCCCCATCCCCGAGGCACGCGCCTCCGGCCCCTCCCACCCGCACGCGCGATTCCGGCCGTACGCCCGCACGCCCCCGAGCACGCCCCGCGCACCACGCCGATACTGGGTGCTCCCGCTCACGCCGCCGGAGCAGGAGCAGCGCACCGCCCCCCACGTCCGAACACGTCCCTGCCACGCGACGACGAGACGACGAGGATGACCGACGTGCCCCCAGCTGCCCCTTCCCCCTCCCCCTCCTCCCCGTTCCCCTCCGCCTCCCCCTCCCTCTACCCCGACCTCGACGCCACCGCCCTCACCGCCTTCGCCGCCGCCCTCGAAAGCGGCGAGTGCGCCGGCCTGCCCCCCGCACGCGCCGCCGAGGTCGAGGCCGTACGGGCCGTCGCCGTCTTCAGCCGGGGCAAGGTCACCGGCGCCGACGGGGACCTCCTCGACGCCGCGCTCTGGCGGCACACCGGCCCCGGACCCCGCCCGGCGGTCGTCATGCCCGCCCCCTGGACCGACCTCGGCTGGCTCGCCTACGCCGTCCAGGCCGCCCGGTTCGCGGCGGGCGGCTACGACGTCCTCGCCTACAGCCCGCGCGGATTCGCCGCCTCCGAAGGCCACGCCGACTTCGCCGGACCGCTCGACGTCACCGACGGCCGCCACGCCCTGGACCACCTGCTGGAGCGCGCCGCCGGACCCGTCACCCGGATCGGCTTCCTCGGCGTCTCCTACGGCGCCGGCATCGCCCAGCTCGTCGCCGCGCACGACGCCCGGGTGGACGCGGTGGCGGCGCTCAGCGGCTGGGGCGACCTCGGCGAGGTGCTCCGGGAGAACTCCACCCGCCGCACCGCCGCCGCCCACGCCCTGCTCACGTCCGCCCCACGGGCGAGGCTGAGCCGGCCGACCGAGCGCGCCCTGGAGAACGTCCTCGCGGGCCGGGACCTCCACGAGACCCTGGCGTGGGCGGAGCGGCGCTCACCGTTCACGCACCTCAAGGAGCTGGGACGGCGCCAGGTGGCCGTCTTCTGCGCCCACGCCTGGCACGAGACCCTCTTCCCGGCCGGGCAGGTGCTGCGCACGTTCCAGGAGCTCAGCGGACCGAAGCGGATCGACCTGTCCATCGGCGACCACTGCGGCCCCGAACTGACCGGCCTGCCGGGACTGCCGAACCGGATCTGGACGGACGCCCGGCGCTGGTTCGACCACCACCTCGCCGGGGACGACAACGGCATCGACGGGGAGGGCGAGGTCCTCTCCGAGGTGATGTGGAGCCGGGCCCTCGAACCCTCCCCCACCTGGCCCGTCCCCACCCGCCACATCCGCCGCCTGCACCTCACCGGCACCGGCGAACTGGCCGACCGCCCCGACCCCGGCTGGGCGGCGGGCGTGCTGTGCGGGGTCGGGGCCCCGGTGGCCGTCGCCGAGGCCGCCGCCCGCGCCGGGCACGCCGAACTGGCGGGCCGCCCGAGGCCCTACCCGGCCGCCGCCGGCATGGACCGCACGGCGGCCGCCGTCTGGACCGCCGCCCCGGCCACGACGACCACCCGCCTGCGCGGCACCCCGCGCCTGCGCGTCACCTACCGGGCCGCGAACTCCGGCTCCACCTTCGTCGCGTACCTCCTCGACCTCGCGCCCGACGGCTCGGCCCGCCTGATCAGCCACGCCCCGTTCAGCGACCTCGACGCCCCGCCGGACAGCCTGGTCAGCGCGGACATCGACCTCCAGCCCACCGCGTACGACCTCCCGCCGGGCCACCGCGCCATGCTGGCCCTGACCCCCCAGGACCCCCTCTACGCGGACGCCAACCTCCCCCGCGCCACCCTGTCCTTCACCTCCCCGGAGCCGACGCCGTCGTACGTGGAGCTACCGGTGGGGTGAGGATTGGTCTTTACGTCGGCACGGGGGGCGGGGTTCTCGCCCCCGCGAGGCGCCGGGGGCGGGCCGGTGACTGCCCACCCGCCGCGCGGGGTCACCGGACGGGGCGGTGGCGGCACAGTGCGGCGGGCCCTGCGCCGGTACCTCACGACGACCGGGCCAGAAAGGCCCGCCGACACCGGGGATGGCCGGAACCTCGGCGAGCGGTCTCAGGGAGGGCTGGGGGCTTCCCGCCAGTCTCATCGTCCTTCCGCGTCGGGCCGCCCTGTCAAGGGCGCTCCTTCGTCGCGTCGCTTCGCGATCGCCTGCGGCGACCCTTGACAGACCGTCCCGCCACGGAAAAACGAAGACTGCCGGGAAACCCCCAAAGGAACGGGACGGAGGATGAATGGACATACGGCCGGATCAGCGATGAGCCGGGCAGGCCGGGGGCCGGCAGACATCCCGTCCGGGCCGACATCGGCCCTGATCGGAGCCGCCCCCACGCCCCAGATCGCTACGCGCTCCTCATTTCTCGGCGTCTACCGTCCGTCTGGGGTCGCTGCAGTAGCCGAAGGACGACGGATTCGTCATCCGGGCCGGTGGCGCATCAAATCGCTACGCGCTCCTGCCTCCTCGGCGTCTGCCGCCCGTCTGGGGTTGCTGCTGTAGCCGGATGCCGACGGAAAGACCGTGAGGCGACCTCAGGCGCGTCGGATCGCTACGCGCTCCTGAATGTCCGGCGTCCGACGGCCGTCTTGGGCCGGGATGCCCTGCCGATTGGCATGTGGCTCGCCTACCAGCCCAAGGCGGCGGCCGGACGCTGAGACGGGAGGAGCGCGTAGCGATCTGGGGCGCACGGCGGCCCGGATGCTGCTCTGTTCGTCATTTGGTGCAGGTACCAGCCCCAGACGGCAGATCGCCGCCGAGACCTGGGCAGCGCGTAGCGATCTGACGCGCCCGCCGGTCCCGGATGCCAATCCCACCGCCCTTTGGTGCCGGTATCAGCCCCAGACGGCCGCCGGACGCCGAAAGGCGAGGAGCGCGTAGCGATCTGGCGCGCCCCCCGGCCCCGATGACGATCCCGCCGTCCCTGGGCTACTGCAGCGACCCCAGACGGGCGGCGGACGCCGAGATGAGAGAAGCGCGTAGCGATCTGACGCGTGGGGGCGGCCCGGAGGGCACTCGTACCGGCCCGGATGGATGTCTGCCGACCCCCGACCAGCCCGCCTGGTCCCTGAGACCGCTACATGTCCATCTCCGGACCGTCCCGTTCCTTTGGGGGTTTCCCGGCAGTCCTTGTCTTTCCGGGGCGGGTCGGTCTGTCAAGGGTGGCCGAAGGCCATCGCGAAGCGACGCG
>NZ_JBHVUQ010000094.1:0-29446 GCF_042884105.1 Streptomyces sp. NPDC058157 | reverse complement strand
GGGTCCCGTCGAGGGTGGGGGGCGGGGCGGTCGGCGCCGCGCGGCCGGGGGCCGGGCACGCGGCGGCCGCCGTCACCGAGGGCGGCAGCGGCCCGGGAGCCGCCGGCCCGGGGGCGGCGCAGCCGCCGGTCAGCGCGGCGGTGGCGACGGCGAGGCCGGCGAGCGTGACGGCGGTACGGCGCATGGCCCCTCGATCCCCTGGACGGCTCTGCTGCGGGCGCCCCTGGGACGTACGCGGCGCCGGACCGGTTCCCCTCAGGCGCTGCGTGTGAACGAGGCCATGCGCAGGCCGGGGACGGGGGTGAAGTCGGCGCCCCGGACGAAGCCCAGGCGCTCGTACAGGGTCACCGCCGGGGTGTTGTCCGCGCCCGTGGAGACCTCGACCGTACGGCCCGGGAAGAGTTCCCCCAGCGCGTGCCGCAGGAGCAGGGAGGCGACGCCCCGGCGGAACCAGGCCGGATCCACGCACAGCCGGTCGAGGCTCACGGGGCCGGCGGGCCGCGGGGCCTCCCAGGCCAGGAACCCGGCGACCGACCCGTCCGGGCCGACCGCCCCCAGCCATTCCAGCGCCCGCCCCCGCATGTCCTCCAGGCTCTCGCCCAGTGCGGGGATCCCGTCGAACCCGATCAGCTCCGCCTCCACGGCGTACGCGGCCCGCCCGATCCGGTGCACGGCGGCGGCGGTCGCCCCGTCGGCGAGGTCCAGCGGGCGGACGGACGGGTTCGGCATGGAGCGGGGTCCCTTCGGGGCGCGGCGGACACGGCCCGGCCACGCTACCCGCGCCCCCCGCGGCGCGCGGCGGGATTTCCCCGGCCGTGGGGCCGACCCCGCCGCCCGCCCCGGCGCGGCATAACCGTTTAGCGGCCCGGCCGCTCCGCTCGGTACGATTCACACGCGCCGGGACCACCGGCGCGTTCCCCGCCCGGCTGCCGCCGGGGAGGGCCCCCAGACTTCAGGAGAAACCGGTGTCAGACGTCCGTGTGATCATCCAACGCGATTCCGAGCGGGACGAGCGCGTGGTGACCACGGGCACCACGGCGGCCGAGCTGTTCGCCGCCGAGCGCACCGTCATCGCCGCACGCGTCGCGGGCGAGCTGAAGGACCTCTCCTACGAGGTGCAGGACGGCGAGACCGTCGAGCCGGTGGAGATCTCCTCCGAGGACGGCCTGAACATCCTGCGCCACTCGACCGCGCACGTCATGGCGCAGGCCGTGCAGGAGCTGTTCCCCGAGGCCAAGCTGGGCATCGGCCCGCCGGTCCAGAACGGCTTCTACTACGACTTCGACGTCGCCAAGCCCTTCACCCCCGATGACCTCAAGGCCATCGAGAAGAAGATGCAGGAGATCCAGAAGCGGGGCCAGAAGTTCGCCCGTCGCGTGGTCTCCGACGAGGCGGCCCGCGAGGAGCTCGCGGACGAGCCGTACAAGCTGGAGCTCATCGGCATCAAGGGCTCCGCGTCGACCGACGACGGTGCGAACGTCGAGGTGGGCGGCGGCGAGCTGACCATCTACGACAACCTCGACGCCAAGACCGGCGAGCTGTGCTGGAAGGACCTCTGCCGCGGTCCCCACCTGCCCACCACCCGCAACATCCCGGCGTTCAAGCTGATGCGCAACGCGGCCGCCTACTGGCGCGGCAGCGAGAAGAACCCGATGCTCCAGCGCATCTACGGCACCGCGTGGCCGTCCAAGGACGAGCTGAAGGCGCACCTCGACTTCCTCGCCGAGGCCGAGAAGCGCGACCACCGCAAGCTCGGCAACGAGCTCGACCTCTTCTCCATCCCGGACGAGATCGGCTCCGGCCTGGCCGTCTTCCACCCGCGCGGCGGCATCATCCGCCGGACCATGGAGGACTACTCGCGCCGCCGGCACGAGGAGGAGGGCTACGAGTTCGTCTACTCCCCGCACGCCACCAAGGGCGCCCTCTTCGAGAAGAGCGGTCACCTGGACTGGTACGCGGAGGGCATGTACCCCCCCATGCAGCTCGACGGTGGTACCGACTACTACCTCAAGCCCATGAACTGCCCGATGCACAACCTGATCTTCGACGCGCGCGGGCGCTCCTACCGTGAGCTGCCGCTGCGCCTGTTCGAGTTCGGCACCGTGTACCGGTACGAGAAGTCCGGCGTGGTCCACGGCCTGACCCGGGCCCGCGGCTTCACCCAGGACGACGCGCACATCTACTGCACCCGTGAGCAGATGGCCGAGGAGCTCGACCGCACCCTCACCTTCGTGCTGAACCTGCTGCGCGACTACGGTCTGACCGACTTCTACCTGGAGCTGTCCACCAAGGACCCGGAGAAGTTCGTCGGCTCGGACGAGGTCTGGGAGGAGGCCACCGCGGTCCTCCAGCAGGTCGCCGAGAAGCAGGGCCTCCCGCTGACCCCCGACCCGGGCGGCGCCGCGTTCTACGGCCCGAAGATCTCCGTGCAGGCGCGCGACGCCATCGGCCGCACCTGGCAGATGTCGACCGTCCAGCTGGACTTCAACCTGCCGGAGCGGTTCAACCTGGAGTACACCGCCCCCGACGGCTCCCGCCAGCGCCCGGTCATGATCCACCGCGCGCTGTTCGGCTCGATCGAGCGGTTCTTCGCGGTGCTGCTGGAGCACTACGCGGGCGCCATGCCGCCGTGGCTGGCCCCGGTCCAGGCCGTCGGCATCCCGATCGGCGACGGGCACGTGGAGTACCTGCAGGAGTTCGCCGCCGAGGCGAAGAAGCAGGGCCTGCGGGTCGAGGTGGACGCCTCCTCGGACCGCATGCAGAAGAAGATCCGCAACCACCAGAAGCTCAAGGTCCCGTTCATGATCATCGTCGGTGACGAGGACATGGCCGCGGGCACCGTCTCCTTCCGCTACCGCGACGGTTCGCAGGAGAACGGCATCCCGAAGGACGAGGCGCTGGCGAAGCTGGCCAAGGTCGTCGCGGACCGCGTCCAGGTCTGACGCTCCGCACGGCGGGCGGCCCCCGGAAAGTGATCACTTTCCGGGGGCCGTCGTCGTTCGTCCGGGCAAGGTCATATGCTGCATGGCATGACGATTGAGCCGGAGCGGCAGAACGGTGTGGGCACGCACGACGGGTTCCAGCGGCTGTGGACCCCTCACCGGATGGCCTACATCCAGGGCGAGAACAAGCCGACCGGCCCGGAGGCCGGGGACGGCTGCCCCTTCTGCGGGATTCCGGAGATGTCCGACCAGGACGGCCTGGTCGTGGCGCGCGGCAAGCACGTCTACGCCGTGCTCAACCTCTACCCGTACAACGGCGGCCACCTGATGGTCGTCCCGTACCGGCACGTCGCCGACTACACCGAACTCGACGGCCCGGAGACGGCGGAGCTGGCCGACCTGACCAAGCGGGCCATGGTCGCGCTGCGCAAGGCGTCCGGGGCGCACGGGTTCAACATCGGCATGAACCAGGGCGCCGCCGCCGGCGCCGGCATCGCCGCACACCTGCACCAGCACATCGTGCCCCGCTGGGGCGGGGACACGAACTTCATGCCGGTCGTCGGACACACCAAGGTGCTCCCGCAACTCCTCGCGGACACCCGCCAGATGCTCGCGGACGCCTGGCCCAACGACTGACTCCCTCCCTGTGCGGGGTCAGCTGTCTGCTCCTCGGTCGGGTCCCCGCTCCGCGGGACGGGACGCCCGCCGCTCCGCCAGGACCGCTTCCACGTCGAACTCGGCGAGGTTCAGCGGGGGCCCCGGCGGGGGACGGCGCAGGGCGGTGCGGATCTTGCCGTTGACCTCCGCGAGGACCGCCCGGGCCCGGGCCTCGGTCGGGGCGGCCAGGGCCTGCGCACGGGCGTCCTCGGCCTCCTTGCGCAGGGCCAGGGCGGGCGGCAGCGGGGAGAAGCCCTCGCGGTGCAGCTTCCCCTTGATCCACCACAGCTCGTCGTACGGGGCGTCCAGGGAGGCCAGCGGCTTGCCCAGGCCCGGCAGCCGGGCGAACTCGCCCCGGTCGGCGGCCTCCCTGATCTGCCGGTCCACGAAGGACTCGAAGCTGACCCCGGGCGGCTTGCGCTCGGTCACGGCGGCACCTCCCCGGGGCGGCTCGGACCCCTCCAGCCTACCTACGCGTCGTAGACGTCCGCCTTGCGCGGGGCCGGCTCCTGGATCAGGCCGTTCATGATCGAGGAGCGGTTGGTGAACGCCGAGGTGTCCACACCGTTCTCGTCCAGCACCTTGAAGGCCGCCGCGTGCACCGCGCGCAGGACCGGGGCCACGGTGCGCAGGGCGTCGTCCGCCATGAAGCGGTGGCGCCACATCGAGCCCGCCCAGACGTGCCGCAGGCCGAAGGGCTCGGGCAGGACCAGCTTGCCGCCGAAGTAGTCCAGCAGCGGCGGGTACCAGGTGAGCGGGGCGCGCACGGCGAGGCGGACGACCTCGCTCGCGTCCACCAGGGGCAGCGGGCGCTCGACCGTCTCCCAGAACCGGATGGACTTGGGGACCTCGACCACCGGGGGCTTGGACTTGGTGGTGAACAGGCCGTGCACGGGGCCGAGGGCGTGCGCGGTGACGTCCACGCGCAGGGTCTTGTAGAGCACGGTGACGGTGACCAGCATCGTGATGACGAGCTGGCCGTCCCACAGCGGCCACTGGATGCCCAGGTAGTGCCGGTTGCCGGCGCTGAACTGCTGCTCGTTGCAGATCCGGGTGATCTCGTGCGGCTTGATCATGAAGGTGTCCACGTCCTCGCCGCCGGGGCGGGCCACCTCGGCCGCGCCCTCGCCGACGGGGGTGACGATCCAGTGCTGGATCGAGGCGGGCGGGAAGCCGCCGGTGTGCAGGGGGCCGCGCTCCAGCTTGCGCAGCTGGGTGTCGATCGCGCGTATGACGTCCCAGCTGCGGAAGGGGTGGATCTCGTGCCCCTCGGTCTTGGGGGTCAGCTCCTCGGCCATCTGCCAGCTGCCCCAGCGGGTGCCCATGCCGAGGATGCCCTTGGGGCCGGCGTAGAAGACGGAGTTGCTGCGGTCCTCGGCGGTGAGCTTGGCCAGCTGGTGGCGCAGGTCCTCGCGGGCCTTCTCGTCCGGGTTGCCGGGGACCGCCTCGGGGATCTTGGCGGTGACCACGCCCCCGCCGCCGAGCAGGCCGTCCCAGCGGGAGCGCAGGTCGGCGGCGGTCCGCTCGCAGATCCGGCGGGCCCCGTACCAGCCGAGGACGGGGGCGACGATGGCGCCGAGCAGGTAGAGCTCCAGCAGTCCGCTGCCGGGCTGGCGGTAGGCCACGCGGTAGAGCAGGACGGCGGCGATCAGGGCGACGCCGACGAGCAGGGCGGTGCCGATCCAGCTGGTCTTCCTGTCCTCGCCCTTGGCCAGGGTCTTGCGCAGCTGGAAGAGGCCCAGCCACATCAGCAGGCCGGGCAGGAAGACCACGCCGCAGACCAGCATGAGCAGGCGGAGGCGGCGGTCGCGCTCCTTGCGGATCCGGGAGGCGGAAAGGCAGTGCTCCACGACGGTCTGCGGGTCGGCGCCGAAGGACTGGATGAGCGGCTTGCGGCCGCCGCCGAGGGTGCGGGCCTCGACGGCGCGGCAGAAGGCCTCGCCGAGGTTGGGTTCGAAGAGGGAGATCTTCGGGTCCTTCACCGAGGCCGGGTGGTTGTCGCTGTTGGCCCCGAGGATGTCCTTGAGCTTGGTGTCCTTGCCGCCGTCGCGGTACGCGGCGGAGGCGAGCGCGTTGGTCGCGGCGGTCTGGCCGCCGCCCCCCTGCAGGGGAATCTGTGCCCCGGGCCTGAAGTCGAAACCGTCGTCCGCCACCGCTGCCCCCATCGCCGTGCCACTGTGCTCTTTGCCTGTCGTGCCGTCGTGCCGTCGTGCGTGTCGCGCTCTGTCGTGGTCCGTTGTGCCGTGAGTCGCGCCGAAAAGACTAACGGCGCGGCCGTCCCCATGGTCATGGGACAGGGAAATACCGCCCACCGCAAGCGGGTTGGGTGGGCGGTGGCCGGAGCGCCGGGTGGGCGCCGTGACGCCTATGTCAACGGGGTTCCCTTCTCCGCCTGTTCGCGAACCTTGTCCGCGAGGTGCGGGGGCATCGGCTCGTGCCGGGCGTAGCCGCGGCCGAAGCGGCCGGTGCCGTGGGAGACCGAGCGCAGGTCCACGGCATAGCGGCCGATCTCGATCTCGGGGACCTCGGCGCGGACCCGGGTCCGGCCGGGCTCGGCCTGTTCGGTGCCGACGACGCGGCCGCGGCGGCCGGCCAGGTCGCTCATGACCGGGCCCACGTACTCGTCGGGGACCACGACGTCGAGTTCGGCGACGGGTTCCAGCAGGTGCACCGGGGTCTGCGCGGCGGCCTCGCGCAGGGCGAGGGCGCCCGCCGTCTGGAAGGCGGCGTCGGAGGAGTCCACCGAGTGCGCCTTGCCGTCGAGCAGCGTGATCCGCACGTCGACCAGCGGGTAGCCGGCCGCGACCCCGCGGGCGGCCTGGGCCCGTACGCCCTTCTCCACGGAGGGGATGAACGAGCGGGGCACCGCGCCGCCGACCACCTTGTCGACGAACTCGATGCCGCTGCCGGGCGGCAGGGGCTCCACCTCGATCTCGCAGATGGCGAACTGGCCGTGCCCGCCGGACTGCTTGACGTGCCGGCCGCGCCCGGCGGCCTTGGCGCCGAAGGTCTCGCGCAGGCTGACCTTGTGGGGGACGGGGTCGACCTGGACCCCGTAGCGGGTGCGCAGCCGTTCCAGGGCGACGTCCTGGTGGGCCTCGCCGAGGGACCACAGGACGAGCTGGTGGGTGTGCGGGTTCTGCTCCAGGCGCATGGTGGGGTCCTCGGCGACGAGCCGGGCCAGGCCCTGGGAGAGCTTGTCCTCGTCGGCCTTGCTGTGGGCCTCGATGGCGAGGGGGAGCAGCGGCTCGGGCATCGCCCAGGGCTCCATCAGCAGCGGGGCGTCCTTGGCGGAGAGGGTGTCGCCGGTCTCGGCGCGGGTGAGTTTGGCCACGCAGGCCAGGTCGCCGGCGATGCAGGTGCCGAGGGTGCGCTGCTGTTTGCCGAAGGGGGAGGTGAGGGAGCCGATGCGCTCGTCGACATCGTGGTCTTCGTGGCCCCGGTCCTCCATGCCGTGCCCGGAGACGTGGACGGTCTCCTCGGGGCGCAGGGTGCCGGAGAAGACGCGGACGAGGGAGACGCGGCCGACGTAGGGGTCGGAGGAGGTCTTGACGACCTCGGCGAGCAGCGGCCCGGAGGGGTCGCAGACCACGTCGGGGCGCGGGCTGCCGTCGGGGGCGGTGACGGTGAGGGGGGCGCGTTCGGCGGGGGTGGGGAAACCGCCGGTGATCAGTTCGAGGAGTTCCACGGTGCCCAGGCCCTGACGGCCGCCGTCGGCGGCGGGGGCCGCCATCAGGACGGGGTGGAAGGTGCCGCGGGCGACGGCCCGCTCCAGGTCGTCGATCAGGGTCTTGAGGTCGATGTCCTCGCCGCCGAGGTAGCGGTCCATGAGGGTCTCGTCCTCGCTCTCGGCGATGATCCCCTCGATGAGGCGGGAGCGGGCCTCGTCGATGAGGGCGAGCTCGCCGGGGTCCGGGTCGCGTTCGACGCGCCGGCCGGAGGTGTAGTCGTGCACGCGCCGGGAGAGCAGGCCGAGCAGGCCGTGGACGGGGCGGTGGCCGTCGGGGCCGGGGGAGCCGAGCAGGGGGAGGTAGAGGGGGATGACGGCGTCGGGGTCGTCCGCGCCGAAGATCTCGCCGCACACGGAGGCCATCTGCGAGTAATCGGAGCGCGCTGCCTCCAAATGGGTGACGACGATGGCGCGCGGCATGCCGACGGCCTCGCACTCGTCCCACACCATCCGGGTCGCCCCGTCGATCCCGTCGGCGGCGGAGACGACGAAGAGGGCCGCGTCCGCGGCGCGCAGACCGGCCCGCAGTTCCCCGACGAAGTCGGCGTATCCGGGGGTGTCCAGGATGTTGATCTTGATTCCGGCCCATTCGACGGGGACCAGGGAGAGCTGGACGGACCGCTGGCGGCGCTGCTCGATCTCGTCGTAGTCCGAGACCGTGCCCCCGTCCTCGACCCGCCCGGCGCGGTTCACGGCCCCCGCGGTCAGGGCCAGGGCCTCGACCAGGGTGGTCTTGCCGGCGCCGCTGTGGCCGACCAGCACGACGTTCCGTACGGAGTCGGGACGGTCGGCCGTCAGTGCCCTGCCGGCGGCCCCGGCTTGGTGTGATGTGGGTCCCATGATGCTCGTGCCTCCCGGTGTCGCGGTGAAGGAGGGTGATCGGGGTCCTTCGAGCTTTGCACTGGCGTCACACTGCGTCCATACGTCGTACCGGTCACGGACGGGTGCGTGAAGGGGGCCCGGGAGGGGACGGCCGGATGATTGCGCCGGGCGAACCGGAGGGTGCGGGGCGCCCCGCACCCGGGGTGCTGGCTACGATGGGCCAGCCGGTGGCCGTGGTGGCCGCGCGGCCCAGCGACCCTCCGGGAAGGCCATGCTGAACAAGTACGCGCGTGCGTTCTTCACGCGTGTTCTCACGCCGTTCGCCGCATTTCTCCTGCGTCGGGGGGTGAGCCCCGACGCGGTCACGCTGATCGGCACCGCCGGCGTGGTGGCCGGGGCGCTGGTCTTCTTCCCCCGGGGCGAGTTCTTCTGGGGCACGATCACCATCACCCTCTTCGTCTTCTCCGACCTGGTGGACGGGAACATGGCCCGCCAGGCCGGGGTGTCCAGCCGCTGGGGCGCGTTCCTCGACTCCACCCTCGACCGGGTGGCCGACGCGGCGATCTTCGGCGGCCTCGCGCTCTGGTACGCGGGCTCCGGGAACGACAACGCGCTGTGCGCGGTGGCGATCTTCTGCCTGGCCAGCGGCCAGGTGGTCTCGTACACCAAGGCCCGCGGCGAGGCGATCGGCCTGCCCGTGGCCGTCAACGGGCTCGTCGAGCGCGCCGAGCGGCTGGTGATCTCGCTGGTCGCGGCCGGTGTCTCCGGGCTGCAGATCTTCGGCGTCCCCTCGTGGATCGGGGTCCTGCTGCCCATCGCCCTGTGGGTGGTGGCGGCCGGCTCGCTCGTCACGCTGGTCCAGCGGGTGGTCACGGTCCGCCGTGAGGCCGCCGAGGCCGACGCGGCGGCCCCCGCCGAGGGCGGGGCGCACTGATGCCCGGCGCCAAGGACAAGCTGGTCGACGGGCTGTACGGGCTGGGCTGGGCGGGCGTCAAGAAGCTGCCCGAGCCGGCGGCGGCGGCCCTCGGCCGCAAGATCGCCGACGTGGCCTGGAAGCGCCGCGGCAAGAGCGTGCTGCGCCTGGAGTCCAACCTGGCCCGGGTGGTCCCCGACGCCGGGCCCGAGCGGCTGCGCGCCCTCTCGCAGGCCGGGATGCGCTCGTACATGCGCTACTGGATGGAGTCCTTCCGGCTGCCCGCCATGGACCCCCGCCGGTTCGGCACGGACGTCTCGATAAAGGACGAGCACATCCTGCGGGAGGCCCTCGCCTCCGGCCGCGGGGTGATCGTGGCCCTGCCGCACCTGGCCAACTGGGACCTGGCCGGAGCCTGGGTCACCGGGCACGTCGGCGTCCCCTTCACCACCGTCGCCGAGCGGCTCAAGCCCGAGTCCCTCTACGACCGTTTCGTGGCCTACCGGGAGAGCCTGGGCATGGAGGTCCTGCCGCACAGCGGCGGGGCCGCCTTCGGCACCCTCGCGCGCCGGCTGCGCGCCGGCGGGCTGATCTGCCTCGTCGCGGACCGGGACCTGTCCTCCTCCGGGGTCGAGGTCGACTTCTTCGGCGCCACCGCCCGGATGCCCGCCGGGCCCGCGCTGCTGGCCCAGCAGACCGGGGCCGCCCTGCTGCCGGTCACCCTGCACTACGGGGACGCCCCGAAGATGTACGGCCGGATCCACCCCGAGGTGGACGTGCCCGGGACCGGGACCCGGCCCGAGAAGACCGCCGTCATGACCCAGGCGGTGGCCGACGCCTTCGCCTCGGGGATCGCCGAGCACCCGGAGGACTGGCACATGCTCCAGCGGCTGTGGCTCGACGACCTGGAGGAGCGCCCGTAGTGAAGATCGGCATCGTCTGCCCGTACTCCTGGGACGTCCCCGGCGGCGTCCAGTTCCACATCCGCGACCTGGCCGAACACCTGATCAGGCTGGGCCACGAGGTGTCGGTGCTCGCCCCCGCGGACGACGAGACCCCGCTGCCGCCCTACGTGGTCTCGGCGGGCCGGGCCGTGCCGGTGCCCTACAACGGCTCCGTGGCCCGGCTGAACTTCGGCTTCCTGTCGGCCGCCCGGGTACGGCGCTGGCTGCACGAGGGCGTCTTCGACGTGATCCACATCCACGAGCCGGCCTCCCCCTCCCTCGGGCTGCTGTCCTGCTGGGCGGCGCAGGGCCCCATCGTGGCCACGTTCCACACCTCCAACCCCCGCTCCCGGGCGATGATCGCGGCGTACCCGATCCTCCAGCCGGCACTGGAGAAGATCAGCGCGCGGATCGCGGTCAGCGAGTACGCCCGGCGCACCCTCGTCGAGCACCTCGGCGGGGACGCCGTGGTCATCCCCAACGGCGTCGACGTCGACTTCTTCGCGAAGGCCGACCCCAAGGCCGAGTGGGGCGGGCAGACCCTCGGCTTCATCGGCCGCATCGACGAGCCGCGCAAGGGCCTGCCCGTGCTCATGGCCGCCTTCCCGCGCATCGTGGAGGCCTGCCCGGACGTACGGCTCCTCGTGGCGGGCCGCGGCGACGAGGAGGAGGCCGTCGCCTCCCTGCCGGCCGGGCTGCGCTCCCGCGTGGAGTTCCTCGGCATGGTCTCCGACGAGGACAAGGCCCGGCTGCTGCGCAGCGTCGACGTGTACGTGGCGCCCAACACGGGCGGCGAGAGCTTCGGGATCATCCTGGTCGAGGCCCTGTCGGCCGGGGCGGCCGTCCTGGCCTCCGACCTCGACGCCTTCGCCCAGGTCCTCGACCAGGGCGCGGCCGGGGAACTCTTCGCCAACGAGGACCCCGGCTCCCTCGCGGACGCGGCGATCGCCCTGCTGCGCGACCCGGCCCGGCGCGCCGAGCTCAGCGCCCGCGGCTCGGCGCACGTGCGCCGCTTCGACTGGTCGACGGTCGGCGCGGACATCCTCGCCGTCTACGAGACGGTCACCACCGGCGCGGCAGCCGTCGGCGCCGACGAACGCGTCCCGCTCCGCACCCGCCTGGGCTTCTCCCGGGACACTCCCTAGCCCGGGCCCCGCCTCCGGTAGTGTCGCCGCCCGTGATCGAAAACCTTGTCTGGATCGCGGTGGCGCTCGGCGTCGTCGGGGTCTACCTCAGCTGGACCGCCGGGCGGCTGGACCGGCTGCACACCCGGATGGACGCCGCCCGGGCCGCCCTGGACGCGCAGCTGGTGCGCCGCGCCTCCGTCGTCCTGGAGGTGGCCACCTCCGGGGCGCTCGACCCCGCCTCCTCCCTCGTGCTGTACGAGGCCGCGCACGCCGCCCGGCAGGCCGAGGAGGAGCACCGGGAGGTCGCCGAGAGCGAGCTCAGCCAGGCGCTGCGGGCGGTCTTCGCCGACGCCGACCAGGTGGAGGTCCTCAAGGCCGCCCCCGGAGGCGTGGAGGCCGCCGAGGAACTGGCCGCGGCCGTGCGCCGGGTGCCGATGGCCCGGCGCTTCCTCAACGACGCCGTACGGGCCGCCCGCGCGCTGCGCCGGCACCGCAAGGTCCGCTGGTTCCGGCTGGCCGGGCACGCGCCGTTCCCGCTGGCCTTCGAGATGGACGACGAGCCCCCGGCCGACCTCGCGGACCGCCCGGCCTGACCGGGCCGACGGGCGCCGCGGGGGCGCCGCGGGAGGTGCCGCCGGGGCCCGGCACTGGGCCGAACGGGGTCCACCAGGGCCGCCGGGGACAAATCAAGGAGCCACCGGCTCCATATTGGCCCTTGTAGTGGACTGGTCGGTGGGGTTTCCTCTGCCGAGTAGTACCCGTCTCCCTTTCGAGTTCGTTTCGAGTGAGGTCAACCCGTGAGCACGCTTCCCACCTCCCCCCAGTCCGCTGAGTCGGCCATCGGCACCTCCCGCGTCAAGCGCGGCATGGCCGAGCAGCTCAAGGGCGGTGTGATCATGGACGTGGTCAACGCCGAGCAGGCGAAGATCGCCGAGGACGCCGGCGCCGTGGCCGTCATGGCCCTGGAGCGGGTTCCGGCCGACATCCGCAAGGACGGCGGCGTGGCCCGCATGTCGGACCCGAACATGATCGAGGAGATCATCGAGGCCGTCTCCATCCCGGTCATGGCCAAGTCCCGCATCGGCCACTTCGTCGAGGCCCAGGTGCTCCAGTCCCTCGGCGTCGACTACATCGACGAGTCCGAGGTCCTGACCCCGGCCGACGAGATCAACCACTCCGACAAGTGGGCCTTCACCACCCCCTTCGTCTGCGGCGCCACCAACCTCGGCGAGGCCCTGCGCCGCATCGCCGAGGGCGCGGCCATGATCCGCTCCAAGGGCGAGGCCGGCACCGGCAACGTCGTCGAGGCCGTCCGCCACCTGCGCCAGATCAAGAACGAGATCGCCCAGCTGCGCGGCTACGACAACAACGAGCTGTACGCCGCCGCCAAGGAGCTGCGCGCCCCGTACGAGCTCGTCAAGGAGGTCGCCGAGCTCGGCAAGCTCCCCGTCGTCCTGTTCTCCGCCGGTGGCGTCGCCACCCCGGCCGACGCCGCGCTGATGCGCCAGCTCGGCGCCGAGGGCGTCTTCGTCGGCTCCGGCATCTTCAAGTCCGGCGACCCGGCCAAGCGCGCCGCCGCCATCGTGAAGGCCACCACCTTCTTCGACGACCCGAAGGTCATCGCGGACGCGTCCCGCAACCTGGGCGAGGCCATGGTCGGCATCAACTGCGACACCCTCCCCGAGGCCGAGCGCTACGCCAACCGCGGCTGGTAAGGCACCCCACGATGAACAACCCCCCCGTGATCGGTGTCCTGGCCCTCCAGGGCGACGTACGGGAGCACCTGATCGCCCTGGCCGCGGCGGACGCCGTGGCCAGGCCGGTCCGGCGTCCCGAGGAGCTCGCCGAGGTCGACGCCCTGGTGATCCCCGGCGGCGAGTCCACGACCATGTCGAAGCTCGCGGTCCTGTTCGGCATGCTGGAGCCGCTGCGCGAGCGCGTGCGGGCCGGCATGCCCGTCTACGGCACCTGCGCCGGCATGATCATGCTGGCGGACAAGCTGCTCGACGGCCGTGACGACCAGGAGACGCTCGGCGGCATCGACATGATCGTCCGCCGCAACGCCTTCGGCCGCCAGAACGAGTCCTTCGAGGCGAAGATCGACTTCGCGGGCATAGAGGGCGGTCCCGTCGAGGGCGTCTTCATCCGCGCCCCCTGGGTCGAGTCGGTCGGCGCCTCCGCCGAGGTGCTCGCCACGTACGACGGCCACACGGTCGCCGTGCGGCAGGGCAACGTCCTCGCCACCTCGTTCCACCCGGAGCTGACCGGCGACGACCGCGTCCACGCGTACTTCGTCGACATGGTGCGCGCGGTGCTGTAATCAGGTCCCGGTAGGATCTGAGACGAACACTGTTGGTTACGCGAAGGAGACAGGCGGATGTCCGGCCACTCTAAATGGGCTACGACGAAGCACAAGAAGGCCGTGATCGATGCCAAGCGCGGCAAGCTCTTCGCGAAGCTGATCAAGAACATCGAGGTCGCGGCGCGTATGGGCGGCGCCGACATCGAGGGCAACCCGACCCTCTTCGACGCCGTCCAGAAGGCCAAGAAGCAGTCGGTCCCGAACAAGAACATCGACTCCGCGGTCAAGCGCGGCGGCGGCCTCGAGGCCGGCGGCGCCGACTACGAGACGATCATGTACGAAGGCTACGGCCCGAACGGTGTCGCGGTGCTCATCGAGTGCCTCACCGACAACCGCAACCGCGCCGCGTCCGACGTCCGCGTCGCCATGACCCGCAACGGCGGTTCCATGGCGGACCCGGGCTCGGTCTCGTACCTGTTCAACCGCAAGGGCGTCATCCTGCTGCCCAAGGCCGAGCTCTCCGAGGACGACGTCCTCGGCGCGGTCCTGGACGCCGGCGCCGAAGAGGTGAACGACAACGGCGACACCTGGGAGATCATCAGCGAGGCCACCGACCTGGTCGCGGTCCGCACCGCGCTCCAGGAGGCCGGCATCGACTACGACTCCGCCGACTCCAGCTTCGTCCCGACCATGCAGGTCGAGCTCGACGAAGAGGGCGCGCGCAAGATCTTCAAGCTGATCGACGCGCTGGAGGACAGCGACGACGTGCAGAACGTCTTCGCCAACTTCGACGTCTCGGACGAGGTCATGGAGAAGGTCGACGCCTGACCGGCCGACCCGTACCGCTCGTGACGGCGGGCCGACAGGACACACCCTGTCGGCCCGCCGTCGCATTGTCAGTGCGGGCGGATAGCCTGCACGGACAGGTGAGCGGTGACCGGAAGAGGGGGTGCGGTGCGGGTACTGGGTGTGGACCCCGGGCTGACGCGGTGCGGTGTCGGAGTGGTCGAGGGGGTCGCCGGGCGGCCCCTGACCATGGTCGGCGTCGGGGTCGTCCGGACCCCGGCGGACGCCGAGCTGGGGCACCGGCTCGTCGCCATCGAGCGCGGCATCGAGGAGTGGCTGGACGAGCACCGGCCGGAATTCGTCGCCGTGGAGCGGGTCTTCAGCCAGCACAACGTCCGCACCGTGATGGGCACCGCCCAGGCGAGCGCCGTCGCCATGCTGTGCGCGGCCCGTCGGGGCATACCGGTCGCCCTGCACACCCCCAGCGAGGTCAAGGCCGCCGTCACCGGCAGCGGTCGCGCCGACAAGGCGCAGGTCGGCGCCATGGTGACCCGGCTGCTCCGGCTCGCCGAACCGCCCAAGCCGGCCGACGCCGCCGACGCGCTGGCCCTCGCCATCTGCCACATCTGGCGGGCCCCCGCCCAGAACCGCCTCCAGCAGGCGGTCGCCCAGCACGCCTCCGCCTTGAAAGGCCGTACGAGATGATCGCCTTCGTCAGCGGCCCGGTCGCCGCGCTCACCCCCACCCTGGCCGTGGTCGAGGTCGGGGGAGTGGGCATGGCCGTCCACTGCACGCCGAGCACCATCGCCAGGCTGAGCGTCGGCGAACCGGCCCGGCTGGCCACCTCCCTGGTGGTCCGTGAGGACTCCCTGACCCTGTACGGCTTCGCGGACGACGACGAACGCCAATTGTTCGAGCTCCTCCAGACCGCCAGCGGGGTCGGCCCCCGGGTCGCGCAGGCGATGCTCGGGGTGCACAGCCCGGACGCCCTGCGGGCCGCCTTCGCCGCGGGGGACGCGAAGGCCCTGACGGCGGTGCCGGGCATCGGGCCGAAGGGCGCGCAGAAGCTGCTGCTGGAGCTGAAGGGCAAGCTCGGGACGGCCCCCGCCGTGGTCGGGGCGCAGCGGGCCCCCGTGGCGTCCGGGCCCGCCCCCTGGACGGAGCAGCTCACCGCGGCGCTGATCGGGCTCGGGTACGCCTCCCGCGAGGCGGAGGACGCGGTCTCGGCGGTGACCCCGCAGGCCGAGGCCGCCATCGCCGCCGGCGGCTCGGCCCCCGTCCCCCAGCTCCTCCGGGCCGCCCTCCAGTCCCTGAACCGAGCCAGGTGAGGCTCCCGCCGCGCGGGGCGGTGTCCCCCCGGGCAGCGGGACACGGGCAGACCACCGGAAACGAACGAGAAGGCAGACTGGCAGCGTGAACTGGGACGACGAAACCGACACCCCCGAGCCGGACCGGCTGGTCGCCGCCTCGGCGGACGGCGAGGACACCGCCGTCGAGGCGGCCCTGCGGCCCAAGGACCTCGGCGAATTCGTCGGCCAGGAGAAGGTCCGCCAGCAGTTGGACCTCGTCCTGAAGGCGGCCCGCCAGCGCGGCGCCACCGCCGACCACGTCCTGCTCTCCGGCGCGCCCGGCCTGGGCAAGACCACCCTCTCCATGATCATCGCCGCGGAGATGGGCGCGCCCATCCGCATCACCTCCGGCCCCGCCATCCAGCACGCCGGCGACCTCGCCGCGATCCTCTCCTCCCTCCAGGAGGGCGAGGTCCTCTTCCTCGACGAGATCCACCGCATGTCCCGGCCCGCCGAGGAGATGCTGTACATGGCCATGGAGGACTTCCGCGTCGACGTGATCGTCGGCAAGGGCCCCGGCGCCACCGCCATCCCGCTGGAGCTGCCCCCGTTCACCCTGGTCGGCGCCACCACCCGGGCCGGCCTGCTGCCTCCGCCCCTGCGGGACCGCTTCGGCTTCACCGGGCACATGGAGTTCTACGCCCCCGAGGAGCTGGAACGCGTCGTCCACCGCTCCGCCCGCCTCCTCGACGTGGAGATCGACACCGCCGGCGCCGCCGAGATCGCCGGCCGCTCCCGCGGCACCCCCCGCATCGCCAACCGCCTGCTGCGCCGCGTCCGCGACTACGCCCAGGTGCGGGCCGACGGGGTGATCACCCGCGAGGTCGCCGCCACCGCGCTCCAGGTGTACGAGGTGGACGCGCGCGGCCTCGACCGGCTGGACCGGGCCGTGCTGGAGGCCCTGCTCAAGCTGTTCGGCGGCGGTCCCGTCGGGCTGTCCACCCTCGCCGTCGCCGTCGGGGAGGAGCGCGAGACCGTCGAGGAGGTCGCCGAACCCTTCCTGGTGCGCGAGGGCCTCCTCGCCCGGACCCCGCGGGGCCGGGTCGCGACCCCCGCCGCATGGGCTCACCTGGGACTTGTTCCGCCACAGCACCCGGGTGGCGGAACAAGCGGACAACAGGGCCTGTTCGGGGGCTGACGGCGCGGAGGTTCGACCGGTCAGGAACTGCGGTGCCATGCTGGGCGTTGTTCCATCGGCGCTGACTCGCCTAGACTCCGCCGATGCCGACCCTTCGGGTCGGTGTGCCCACCCCCGTAGAAAAAGGCCGTCTCCCGGGCGGTCGTGCGAAGGATCTCCGTCCCGTGAATCTCGTGACACTCCTCCCGTTCATCGTGCTCATCGGGGCGATGTTCCTGATGACCCGCTCCGCGAAGAAGAAGCAGCAGCAGGCCGCGCAGATGCGTGACCACATGACGCCCGGTACCGGCGTCCGCACCATCGGCGGCATGTACGCCACGGTCAAGGAGATCGGTGACGACACCGTCACCCTCGAGGTGGCCCCCGGCGTCCACGCGATCTACGCGAAGAACTCCATCGGCGCCGTGCTGGAGGACGAGGAGTACAACCGCATCGTCCACGGCATCACCGAGACCCCGGAGGACACTCCGGTCGTCCCCGACGACGCCTCCTCGCTGACCGAGGGCGACGCCCCCAAGCTCGACCTGGGCAAGAAGGACGAGCCCAAGGGCGACGACGAGCCGAAGGACGGCAAGACCGACGGCGAGCCCGGCGCCAAGTAGCGCCGGGCAGGGACCGCGGTGGTGCCCGACCGGCATCCGCCGCGGTTCCCGCAGTGAACTTCTGCGGGGGGCAGGGGTCCCCACCACACATTTCGTGGCCGTCCGCACGCTGACCCGGCGGGCGACGGTTGGACAGGGAGATACGACAAGGTGGCAGCACCGAAGAAGGGCCGACGGCCCACGGGGGCTCAGGGGAGGCCGGGGCGCGCCCTGGCCCTCATCCTGATCGCGATGGTGGCGCTCACCGCGGGGATGTTCCTCTCTCATCAGACCACCCCCCGTCTGGGCATCGACCTCGCGGGCGGTACGAGCATCACGCTCAAGGCGAAGAGTGAGCCCGGCAAGCCGGACGCGGTCAACGAGACCAACATGAACACCGCGGTCGGCATCATCGACCGCCGTGTCAACGGTCTCGGCGTCTCGGAGGCCGAGGTCCAGACCCAGGGCCGCGACCACATCATCGTGAACATCCCCAAGGGGGTGAACGAGCAGCAGGCCCGCGAGCAGGTCGGTACCACCGCCCAGCTGTACTTCCGCCCCGTGCTCGCCTTCGCGGACGGCGCCCCCGCCGCCCCCGAGACCAAGCCGAGCGGCTCCCCGAGCCCCTCCGCGAGCGGTTCCGGCGCCCCGAAGGCCGAGGGCAGCTCCAAGCCCTCCGCTCCGGCCACCCCGTCGTCCAGCGCCACTTCCCAGGGCCGTGTGCTCAGCGAGGCCCTCAAGGCCCCGGGCACCCCCACTCCCTCGCCCTCGGCGAGCGAGTCGAAGAAGGCAGACGACGCCAAGGCCACGCCCTCCGCCTCCGCCTCGGCGCCGGCCCCCGTCGCGACCCCGCCGGTCGACCCCGCGGTGGCGGACCTGCAGGCGAAGTTCGCCGCGCTGGACTGCACCAAGGAGGACCAGCGCGCCTCCGCCGGCAAGGGCGCCAAGCCCGAGGACCCGACGATCGCCTGCGGCCAGCGCGGCAACCAGTGGGGCAAGTGGATCCTCGGTCCCGCCCAGGTCGCCGGCACGGACGTGAAGGACGCCAAGGGCGTCGTCGACCAGCAGCGCGGTCAGTGGATCGTGCAGATGCAGTTCACCGACAAGGGCGCGGACAAGTTCGCCAAGATCACCGGTGAGCTGGCCACCAAGCAGGCCCCGCAGAACCAGTTCGCGATCGTCCTCGACGGCAAGGTCATCTCCGACCCGTCCGTCAGCCAGGCGCTGACCGGCGGCAACGCCGAGATCTCCGGCGGCTTCAACCAGCAGTCCGCGCAGGACCTGGGCAACATGCTCTCGTACGGCGCCCTGCCGCTGTCCTTCCAGGAGGACAGCGTCACCACCGTCACCGCCGCGCTCGGCGGCGAGCAGCTGAAGGCCGGCCTGATCGCCGGCGCCATCGGCCTCGCCCTGGTCGTGATCTACCTGCTGGTCTACTACCGGGGCCTGGCCTTCATCGCCATCGTCAGCCTCATGGTGTCCGCGGTCCTCACGTACACGATCATGTCGCTGCTGGGCAAGGGCATCGGCTTCGCCCTGAACCTGCCCGCCGTCTGCGGCGCCATCGTCGCCATCGGCATCACGGCGGACTCGTTCATCGTGTACTTCGAGCGCATCCGCGACGAGATCCGCGAGGGCCGCACGCTGCGTCCGGCCGTCGAGCGCGCCTGGCCGCGCGCCCGCCGCACCATCCTGGTCTCCGACTTCGTGTCCTTCCTCGCCGCCGCGGTGCTGTTCATCGTCACCGTCGGCAAGGTCCAGGGCTTCGCCTTCACGCTGGGTCTGACCACCCTGCTCGACGTGGTCGTGGTGTTCCTGTTCACCAAGCCCGTCATGACCCTGCTGGCGCGGACGAAGTTCTTCTCCAGCGGCCACCCGTGGTCCGGGCTCGACCCCAAGCGGCTCGGCGCCAAGCCGCCGCTGCGCCGGTCCCGCCGCACCGGTCCCGTCCCCGCCCCCGTCGACGCAAAGGAGGCGTGAGATGTCGAAGCTGGGAGATCTCGGCGCCAAGCTGTACCGCGGTGAGGTCGGCTACGACTTCGTCGGCAAGCGCTTCGTCTGGTACGGCGTCTCCGTCCTGATCACCATCACGGCGGCCGTCGCCCTGGTGGTCCAGGGCCTCAACATGGGCATCGAGTTCAAGGGCGGTGCCGTCTTCACCACCCCGAAGACGAGCGTGTCCGTCGCCCGGGCCACCGAGGCCGCGGACAAGGCCTCGGGTCACCACGCGATCGTCCAGGAGCTGGGCACCGGCGGCCTGCGCATCCAGATCTCCGGTCTGGACACCAACGCGGCCGCGTCCGTGAAGAAGCAGCTCGCCACCGACCTCAAGGTCGACGCGGGCCAGATCAACGCGGACCTGGTCGGCCCGAGCTGGGGCGAGCAGATCGCGAACAAGGCCTGGACCGGCCTCGCGATCTTCATGGTCCTCGTGGTGGTCTACCTCGCCATCGCCTTCGAGTGGCGGATGGCCGTCGCGGCCCTGATCGCCCTGGTCCACGACCTCACGATCACCGTCGGCGTGTACGCGCTCGTCGGCTTCGAGGTCACCCCGGGCACCGTGATCGGTCTGCTGACCATCCTCGGTTACTCCCTCTACGACACCGTCGTCGTCTTCGACGGTCTCAAGGAGGGCGCGAAGGACATCACCAAGCAGACCCGCTGGACCTTCAGCGACGTCGCCAACCGCAGCATCAACGGCACGCTGGTCCGCTCGATCAACACCACCGTCGTCGCGCTGCTGCCGGTCGCGGCCCTGCTGTTCATCGGCGGCGGCTTCCTCGGCGCGGGCATGCTCAACGACATCTCGCTGTCGCTGTTCGTCGGCCTCGCGGCCGGTGCGTACTCCTCGATCTTCATCGCCACCCCGCTGGTCGTGGACCTGAAGGAGCGCGAGCCGGCGATGAAGGCCCTGAAGAAGCGGGTGCTCGCCAAGCGCGCCGCCGCCGCGGCCAAGGGTGAGGACGTCGAGGACGGGACCGAAGCGGACGAGACCCCGCAGGTCGTGGCCCAGGGCGGCCAGGGGAGGCGGCGCCGGTGACCACCGCCAGCTGCACCCCCGAGGTCCGTGAGCTGCTGCTCAGCCGGATCACGGACGTCCCGGACTACCCGAAGCCGGGCGTGGTGTTCAAGGACATCACCCCGCTGCTCGCCGACCCGAAGGCGTTCGGCGCGCTGACCGACACCCTGGTCGAGCTGGCCGTCCGGTACGGCGCGACGAAGATCGTCGGGCTGGAGGCGCGCGGGTTCATCCTCGCGGCCCCGGTCGCCGTGCAGGCGGGCATCGGCTTCGTCCCCGTGCGCAAGGCCGGCAAGCTGCCGGGTGCGACGCTCGCGCAGGCGTACGAGCTGGAGTACGGGACGGCGGAGATCGAGGTCCACGCCGAGGACCTGTCGGCCGGTGACCGGGTCATGGTCATCGACGACGTCCTCGCCACCGGCGGCACCGCCGAGGCCTCGCTGGAGCTGATCCGGCGGGCCGGGGCCGAGGTCGCCGGTGTGGCGGTCCTGATGGAGCTGTCGTTCCTCCCGGGCCGCGCGAAGCTGGCCGGTGCCCTCGCGGGGGCCCCGCTGGACGCGCTGATCGTGGTCTGACGTCCGCCCTGCCTACGGGGGGGGCCCCGGGGACACCGGGGGGCCCGCCGCTTTCGCGTCCGGCACCCCCTAGGGGCGGCCTCGAACGGCGGCGGGGCCGCATCTCGTGGAGCGGCCGGGGAGAACGGGGTGGCGGAACCCTCGCTACCATGGGTTCTCCGGACCTGACCGGGGGCCCGGAACCTCCCCCAGACTCCGTCCGGGGGGACCCCAGAGGAGCGCTCTTGCCAGACGAGGTCCAGCCGCCACTCTCTGCCGCGCAGCCTGACCCCAAGGCCGACCCGGCCGCGGCGGCCGCAGCCACGCCCCCGCCGGCCCCGCCGGTCAGGCCCCTCCCGGCCAAGCCGGCCGGGTCCTCCAACCGGGTGCGCGCCCGGCTGGCCCGCCTCGGCGTGCAGCGTTCCAACCCGTACAACCCGGTACTGGAACCCCTGCTCCGTATAGTCCGCAGCAACGACCCGAAGATCGAGACGGCGACGCTGCGCCAGATCGAGCAGGCCTACCAGGTCGCCGAACGCTGGCACCGCGGCCAGAAGCGCAAGAGCGGCGACCCGTACATCACGCATCCGCTCGCGGTGACCACCATCCTCGCCGAGCTGGGCATGGACCCCGCCACCCTGATGGCCGGACTGCTGCACGACACGGTCGAGGACACCGAGTACGGGCTGGAGCAGCTCCGCCGGGACTTCGGCGACGCCGTGGCCCTCCTCGTCGACGGCGTGACCAAGCTCGACCGGGTCAAGTTCGGCGAGGCCGCCCAGGCCGAGACCGTGCGCAAGATGGTCGTCGCCATGGCCAAGGACCCCCGGGTCCTCGTCATCAAGCTCGCCGACCGCCTGCACAACATGCGCACCATGCGCTACCTCAAGCGGGAGAAGCAGGAGAAGAAGGCCCGCGAGACCCTCGAGATCTACGCGCCGCTGGCCCACCGCCTCGGCATGAACACGATCAAGTGGGAGCTCGAGGACCTCGCCTTCGCGATCCTCTACCCCAAGATGTACGACGAGATCGTGCGGCTCGTCGCCGAGCGGGCCCCCAAGCGCGACGAGTACCTGGCCGTCGTCACCGACGAGGTGATGGTCGACCTGCGCGCGGCCCGGATCAAGGCCACCGTCACCGGCAGACCCAAGCACTACTACAGCGTCTACCAGAAGATGATCGTCCGCGGCCGTGACTTCGCGGAGATCTACGACCTGGTGGGCATCCGCGTCCTCGTGGACACCGTCCGGGACTGCTACGCGGCCCTCGGTACCGTGCACGCGCGCTGGAACCCGGTCCCCGGCCGGTTCAAGGACTACATCGCGATGCCGAAGTTCAACATGTACCAGTCGCTCCACACGACGGTCATCGGACCCAACGGCAAGCCGGTCGAACTCCAGATCCGCACCTTCGACATGCACCGCCGCGCCGAGTACGGCATCGCCGCGCACTGGAAGTACAAGCAGCAGACCGTCGCCGGTGCCTCCAAGATCCGCACGGACGTCCCGCAGGCCGCCAAGGGCAGCGCCGGCCAGGACACCGTCAACGACATGGCCTGGCTGCGCCAGCTCCTCGACTGGCAGAAGGAGACGGAGGACCCGGGCGAGTTCCTCGACTCCCTGCGCTTCGACCTCTCCCGCAACGAGGTGTTCGTCTTCACCCCCAAGGGCGACGTCATCGCGCTGCCCGCCGGGGCGACCTCCGTGGACTTCGCGTACGCGGTCCACACCGAGGTCGGCCACCGCACCATAGGCGCGCGGGTCAACGGGCGGCTCGTCCCGCTCGAATCCACCCTCGACAACGGCGACCTGGTCGAGGTGTTCACCTCCAAGGCCGAGGGCGCCGGCCCCTCCCGGGACTGGCTGGGCTTCGTCAAGTCCCCGCGGGCCCGCAACAAGATCCGCGCCTGGTTCTCCAAGGAGCGCCGCGACGAGGCCATCGAGCACGGCAAGGACGCCATCGCGCGGGCCATGCGCAAGCAGAACCTGCCGATCCAGCGGATCCTCACCGGCGACTCGCTCGTCACCCTCGCGCACGAGATGCGCTACCCCGACATCTCCTCGCTCTACGCGGCGATCGGCGAGGGCCACGTGGCCGCGCAGGGCGTCGTGCAGAAGCTGGTGCAGGCCCTCGGCGGCGAGGAGGCCGCCAACGAGGACATCGAGGAGAGCGTCCCGCCGTCCCGCGCCCGCACCAAGCGGCGCGGCAACGCCGACCCGGGCGTGGTCGTCAAGGGCGTCGACGACGTGTGGGTGAAGCTGGCCCGCTGCTGCACGCCGGTACCGGGCGACCCGATCATCGGCTTCGTCACCCGCGGCAGTGGCGTATCGGTTCACCGCGCCGACTGCGTCAACGTCGACTCCCTCTCCCAGCAGCCCGAGCGGATGCTGGAGGTGGAGTGGGCCCCGACCCAGTCCTCCGTGTTCCTGGTCGCCATCCAGGTCGAGGCGCTGGACCGGTCCCGGCTGCTGTCGGACGTCACGCGGGTCCTGTCGGACCAGCACGTCAACATCCTCTCCGCGGCCGTGCAGACCTCGCGCGACCGGGTGGCCACCTCCCGGTTCACCTTCGAGATGGGCGACCCCAAGCACCTGGGCCACGTCCTGAAGGCCGTCCGCGGAGTCGAGGGCGTCTACGACGTCTACCGCGTGACCTCGGCCCGCAGGCCCTAGCCCGGCGGGCCCGGCCCGGCCCGGTCCGGCATACAACGGTGGGCGCCACCCCCGAGGGGTGGCGCCCACCGTCGTGTCCGGTGCGGCGGCCCGGTCAGGGGCAGCCCCACCAGACGAAGTTGAGGTTGCCGCCGAAGAGGGCGGAGACGGCCGTGGCCGAGCCGAGGATCCACACCACCGTGCTCCGCCGGGCCCTCGCCAGGGCGAGGGCGAACGGGAACAGCAGCGGGAACGCGGGCATGATGAAGCGCATCTTCGAGAAGTAGAAGCCCGCCCCGCCCAGCGCCATCAGCATGACCATGGCAGCGAAGATCCACACCACCATGGGGGGCCGGCGCCGGCGCGTCATCAGCACGAACAGCACCGCCGCCGTGACCACCGTCAGCGACACCACCACGTGGTTGAGGGTGGTGTGCACCTCCGTGAAAGTCTTCTTCAGCTCGCTGAGGGTGTCGAAACCGCCGTCGTACACCGAACCCCAGCGGCGCTGGAGCTCGAAGTAGCCGTCCCAGCGCCCGAAGTGCCAGCCGACGTACCCCACGTACCCGAACCAGCCCAGCGGGGCGATCAGCGAGGCGGCCACGATCCGCCCCACCGGGGGCCGCTGCGCGCGGCGCTTGCGGAGCCACTGCACGTACTCCCAGACGCCCGCCAGCACCACGGCCGCGACGATCGCCGACCCCGAGGGCCGGGTGGCCCCCGCGAAGAAGGCCAGCACACCGGCCGTCAGCCAGGACTTCGTCATCACCGCGTACATCGCCCACACCGACAGGGCCAGGAACAGCGGCTCGGTGTACGCCATCGACTGGACGAGCGCCGCCGGAACGATCGCGAACAGGGCACAGGTGAACAGCGCGACCCGGCGGCCGTAGATCTTGTCGGTGACGGCGAAGATGCCCCACGCGGCGATCACGGAGGCGAACAGCGCCAGCCCCATCGCCACCCAGTTCATGGGCAGGTGCGTCACCAGCGAGGTGTACCGCACCAGCATCGGGTACACGGGGAAGAACGCCATCTGGCAGCTCGGCCCCGCGAACGCGCACGGCGAGGGCGTCGCCAGCGGGGTCGTCAGACCGTTCTCGGCGATGTGCAGGTAGTACACCGAGTCCCAGCGGCCGCCCAGGATCTCCAGCGGCCGGACGCCCTTGCGCTCGGCCCAGATCGCCATGACGGCCAGACCGGTGGCGCGCAGCGCGATGTGGACCAGCAGCGCCTTCCGGGCCCGCTTCAGGTGGGCGAGTACGCGCCGTCCGACACGGCGGAGTCCGGAGTCCTTCTTGCCCGACAGCGGTGGGGCGACGAGAAGTGAGTCGGGGACATCAGCGCGTATCTGGGTATGCGTCACATTCGATCCTGGTCGTCGCCCGGCAGAAGGCCGCCGAGGCGGCACCGTACAACGTTACACAGGAGGAGGGTGCGACCCGCGCGCACCCTGCGTCGAAACCGGGTAACGAATCGGACCCATATACGGCGGATGGGCGCCACCGGGGGTAACCGGTGGCGCCCATCCGAAAAACCCGTCCGGGGACTCAGCCGCCGAACTCCTCCAGGCCCTTCAGCGCCTGGTCCAGCAGGGCCTGGCGGCCCTCCAGCTCCCGGGAGAGCTTGTCGGCCTTGGCGTTGTTGCCGGCCGCGCGCGCCGAGTCGATCTCACCGCGCAGCTTGTCGACGGCCGCCTGGAGCTGCCCCGTCAGACCGGCCGCACGGGCCCGCGCCTCCGGGTTCGTACGCCGCCACTCGCCGTCCTCGGCCTCCTGGATGGCCCGCTCCACGGCGTGCATCCGGCCCTCGACCTTGGGACGGGCGTCGCGCGGCACGTGGCCGATGGCCTCCCAGCGCTCGTTGACGGAACGGAACGCGGCCCGGGCCGCCTTCAGGTCCGTCACCGGGACGAGCTTCTCGGCCTCCTCGGCCAGCTCCTCCTTCAGCTTCAGGTTCTCCACCTGCTCGGCGTCCCGCTCCGCGAACACCTCGCCGCGCGCCGCGAAGAACACGTCCTGCGCACCGCGGAAACGGTTCCACAGGTCGTCCTCGGACTCGCGCTGCGCCCGGCCCGCCGCCTTCCAGCTGTCCATCAGCTCGCGGTAGCGGGCCGCCGTCGGACCCCAGTCCGTCGACTTCGACAGCGACTCGGCCTCCGCGACCAGCTTCTCCTTGGCCTTGCGGGCCTCCTCGCGCTGGGCGTCCAGCGCGGCGAAGTGCGCCTTGCGCCGCTTGGAGAAGGCCGAGCGGGCGTGCGAGAAGCGGTGCCACAGCTCGTCGTCGGACTTGCGGTCGAGCCGGGGCAGGCCCTTCCAGATGTCCACCAGCGCGCGCAGCCGCTCGCCGGCACTGCGCCACTGGTCGCTCTGCGCCAGCTGCTCGGCCTCGGTCACCAGGGCGTCCTTGGCCGCGCGGGCCTCGTCCGTCTGCTTGGCCTTCTGGACCTTGCGCTCCTCGCGCCGCGAGTCCACCGTCGCCACCAGCTTGTCCAGCCGGACGCGCAGGGCGCCGAGATCACCGACGGCGTGGTGCTCGTCCACCTGGGTCCGCAGGTGGTCGATGGCCGTCTGGGCGTCCTTGGCGGACAGATCGGTGGTCCGCACCCGCCGTTCGAGGAGGCCGATCTCGACCACCAAGCCCTCGTACTTGCGCTCGAAGTAGGCCAGGGCCTCCTCAGGGGTGCCCGCCTGCCACGAGCCGACGACCTGCTCGCCCTCGGAAGTACGCACGTACACGGTGCCGGTCTCGTCGACTCGGCCCCACGGGTCGCTGCTCACAGCGCCTCCTCCACCTGATGCCGCACGGGGTCGTGTCCCCCTGGCATCGTCCACAGTTTCCTGGGGCGGGCAGCGCCCGCCCTGCACAACGCCAACATAGGCGACCGCCGGGCCGGCTGTCCGCATCCCGCACGACGGAATATCGCCGCACGGGCCGCGGGCGGGCCGGGCCGGGGCCGCCCGACCCGTCACTTCTTGGTGACGGTGGCCTTCTCGATGTTCACGGGGGTCTTGGGGGCGCCGTCCTGGGCCCCGTCGGCGGTCCCCGCCTTGGCGACCTCCTCCAGCACCTTCAGCCCGGCCGCGTCGATCTTCCCGAACGGGGTGTACGAGGGGGCGAGCGGGCTGTCCTTGTAGACGAGGAAGAACTGGCTGCCGCCGGTCCCGGGCCGTCCGGTGTTGGCCATCGCCACCGTGCCGGCCGGGTAGACGACCTGGCCCTGCTCGTTCGGCTTGCCGAGGGAGTCCAGGTTCTCGTCGGGGATGGTGTAGCCCGGGCCGCCGCGGCCGGTGCCCTCGGGGTCGCCGCACTGCAGCACGTAGATCCCGGAGGTCACCAGGCGGTGGCACTTGGTCTTGTCGAAGAAGTTCTTGTCGGCGAGCGACTTGAAGGAGTTGACCGTCTGCGGGGTCTTCGAGGCGTCCATCTCGAACGTGATCTCGCCCGCGCTGGTCTTCAGGTCGAAGGTGTACTTCGCCTTGTCGTCGATCGCCATCGCCGGGGACGGCGACTTCTTGGGCTCGGGCGCCGACGGGGAGGCCGAGGGCTCGGCCGCGGCGTCCTTCTTGTCCTTCGAGTCGAAGACACCGCCCGCGATCAGGCCGATCAGGGCCACGATCACGGCGGCCGAGGCCGCGCCGATGATCGCCAGCCGCTGCCGCGACCTGCGGCGGGCCTCCGCGCGGCGCTTCTGCTGGCGCTCGTACTTCTCCCTGGCGAGCTGTCGCCGACGCTGATCGCTCGTGACCACCGGGTCGTCTCCTTGTACGTCTCTGGTACCGCTGTCCGGGCTCGGTTAGGCCGTACCGTATATGGGTTCGCTGTGTGATGAGGGGCGCCGGTAGGCTCTGAGCAGCAGATTCCGAACTGCTGCCGCCCGACGGACGACGATTGAGGACGAACGTGCTGATTGCCGGGTTCCCGGCCGGGGCCTGGGGGACCAACTGCTACCTGGTCGCCCCCGCCGCGGGTGAGGAGTGCGTCATCATCGACCCGGGCCACCAGGCCGCCCAGGGAGTCGAGGAGACGCTGAGGAAGCACCGCCTCAAGCCCGTCGCGGTCGTCCTGACCCACGGCCACATCGATCATGTGGCCTCGGTGGTCCCGGTGTGCGGAGCGCACGACGTTCCCGCCTGGATCCACCCCCAGGACCGCTACATGATGAGCGACCCGGAGAAGGCCCTCGGCCGCTCCATCGGCATGCCGCTCATGGGCGAGCTCACCGTCGGCGAGCCGGACGACGTCCGCGAGCTGTCCGACGGCGCCGCCCTGAAGCTCGCCGGGATGGAGTTCTCGGTGGCGCACGCGCCCGGCCATACCAAGGGGTCGGTGACCTTCCGGATGCCCGAGCAGGCCGACGTCCCGCCGGTCTTCTTCTCGGGCGACCTGCTGTTCGCCGGCTCCATCGGACGCACCGACCTGCCCGGCGGCTCCCACGCCGAGATGCTCCAGTCGCTGGCCCGCGTGTGCCTGCCGCTGGAGGACTCGACGGTGGTGCTGTCCGGCCACGGTCCCCAGACCACCATCGGCCGCGAGCGCGCCACCAACCCGTACCTGCGGGAAGTGGCAGCCGGGCTGGGGGACGGCACCGCCGCCCCACGACGAGGAATGTGACGAGTTTCGTGAGCACCTTCAAGGCCCCCAAGGGCACGTACGACCTGCTGCCGCCCCGCTCCGCCAACTTCCTGGCGGTGCGCGAGGCGATCGCCGCGCCCCTGAAGAACTCCGGCTACGGATACGTCGAGACCCCCGGCTTCGAGGACGTCAAGCTGTTCTCCCGCGGCGTCGGCGAGTCCACCGACATCGTCAGCAAGGAGATGTACACCCTCACGACGAAGGGCGGCGACGAGCTCGCCCTGCGCCCCGAGGGCACCGCCTCCGTGCTGCGCGCGGCCCTCCAGGGCAACCTCCACAAGCTCGGCAGCCTGCCCGTCAAGCTCTGGTACTCCGGCTCGTACTACCGCTACGAGCGCGCCCAGGCCGGCCGCTACCGCCACTTCTCCCAGGTCGGCGCCGAGGCCATCGGCGCCGAGGACCCGGCGCTGGACGCCGAGCTGATCATCCTCGCCGACCAGGCGTACCGCTCGCTGGGCCTGCGCAACTTCCGCATCCTGCTGAACTCGCTCGGCGACAAGGAGTGCCGCCCGGTGTACCGGGAGGCGCTCCAGGGCTTCCTGCGCGGCCTCGACCTGGACGAGGAGACCGTCCGCCGGGCCGAGATCAACCCGCTGCGCGTCCTCGACGACAAGCGGCCCGACGTCCAGAAGCAGCTGGTCGGCGCCCCCGTGCTGCGCGACTACCTCTGCGACGCCTGCAAGGCGTACCACGAGGAGGTCCGGGCGCTGGTCACGGCCGCCGGGGTCGCCTTCGAGGACGACGAGAAGCTGGTCCGCGGCCTCGACTACTACACCCGCACCACCTTCGAGTTCGTCCACGACGGCCTGGGCTCGCAGTCCGCGGTCGGCGGCGGCGGCCGCTACGACGGCCTGTCCGAGATGATCGGCGGCCCGGCCCTGCCGTCCGTCGGCTGGGCGCTGGGCGTCGACCGGACCGTGCTGGCCCTGGAGGCCGAGGGCGTGGAGCTGGACATCCCGGCGGCCACGTCGGTCTTCGCCGTCGCGCTGGGCGAGGCCAAGCCGGCCGTGTTCGGCCTGGTGACCGAGCTGCGCAAGGCGGGCGTCGCGGCCGACATGTCGTACGGCGGCAAGGGCCTGAAGGGCGCCATGAAGGACGCCAACCGCAGCGGTGCCCGCTTCGCGGTCGTCGCGGGCGACCGCGACCTCGCCGAGGGCGTGGTCCAGCTCAAGGACATGGAGTCCGGTGAGCAGAGCGCCGTCGCGGTCGCCGACCTCGTCACCGAGGTCCGGTCCCGCCTGGCCTGACGCGCAGCGCCGCCGGGGGCGGGACGGGGGAGCGCCCCCGTCCCGCCCC
>NZ_JBHVUQ010000093.1:0-29479 GCF_042884105.1 Streptomyces sp. NPDC058157 | reverse complement strand
CTTCGGCGCCATGCACCGCCAAACCACTCCGACACCGCTCGGAGCGCCGAACATCGAAGCCCGCCCCGGACGACACCCCACCCCGGCACCGACCCCGGCCACCCCCGACCCCGCCACCCGCCCGGCCAGGGCGACGGCACCGACCCCGCCAACCCGCACCCCGCCCGGCCAGGGCAGCGGCCCCCGACCCCGTTGACACGCGGTGACGCCGCGGCGGAGACTGCGGGCGCGCCCCACCGGGCGTGCCCGGGGGCGTGGTCCGGTGCCCACATCGGCGCCGCCCGCGCCGCCGATCGTACGGAGCCGCCCAGGAGAGCCCGCATGAGCATCCGCACCGTCCGCGACGTCTACGTCGTCGACGCCGTCCGCACCCCCATCGGCAAGTTCGGCGGCGCCCTCGCCGGAGTCCGCCCCGACGACCTCGCCGCGCACGTCGTCCGCGCCCTCGTCGACCGGACCCCCGACCTCGACCCCGCCCGCATCGACGACGTCGTCTTCGGTGACGCCAACGGCGCGGGCGAGGACAACCGCGACGTGGCCCGTATGGCCGTGCTCCTCGCCGGGCTGCCCGTCACCGTCCCCGGCGCCACCGTCAACCGCCTCTGCGGCTCCGGCCTGGAGGCCGTGATCCAGGCGGCCCGCGCCATCGCCCTCGGCGACGCCTCCGTCGCCATCGCCGGCGGCGTCGAGTCGATGACCCGCGCCCCCTGGGTGGTGCAGAAGCCCGAGCGCGCGCACCCCGCCGGGCATCAGCAGATGTGGTCCACCACCCTCGGCTGGCGCATGACCAACCCCCGCATGCCCGCGGAGTGGACCGGCTCCCTCGGCGAGGGCGCCGAGCTCATCGCCGAGAAGCACGGCATCACCCGCGAGGCCCAGGACGCCTTCGCCCTCGACAGCCACCGCAAGGCCGCCACCGCCTGGAACGCCGGACTGTACGACGGCGAGGTCGTCCCGTACCCCGGCGTGGACCTCCTGCGCGACGAGTGCATCCGCGAGGGCTCCACCCCCGAGGCCCTGGCCCGCCTGAAGCCGGCCTTCCGCACGGACGGCTCCGGCACCGTGACGGCGGGCAACGCCTCGCCGCTCAACGACGGCGCCGCCGCCCTCCTCCTCACCGACGAGGCCGGCCTGGCCGCCACCGGCCGCGAACCGCTCGCCCGGATCAGCGCCTCCGCCGTCACCGGCATCGAGCCCCAGTTCTTCGGCCTCGGCCCGGTGGACGCCGTCCAGCGCGCCCTCACCAAGGCCGGCCGGGGCCTCTCCGACCTGGCCGCGTTCGAACTCAACGAGGCCTTCGCGGCGCAGGCGCTGGGCTGCCTGGCGGCCTGGCCGGAGCTGGACCCCGCCGTGGTCAACCCGCGCGGCGGCGCCATCGCGATCGGCCACCCCCTCGGCGCCTCGGGCGCCCGGCTGGCGGGCTCGGTCGCCCACCAGCTGGCGGCCGCGGGCTCGGGCACCGGCATGGCGGCGCTGTGCATCGGCGTCGGCCAGGGCATCGCCCTGGTCCTGGAACGCTGAACGAGCACACCCGCAGCGAACCCACAGCACATCCGCAGCACACCCGCAGCGCACCCACCCCGGGGCCGGGCCGGCCACGGCCCGGCCAAGGCCCGCCCCCCCGGCGCAGCGATCGTTTCCGGACAGGACCCCGCGCCAACTGCCCAATAACTGAACAGAATCCGGAGCCCCCGGTCTGGCACGATGGCGCCTGCCACCGCCGCCCCCCGCCCCGCCACCCCTCCGGAGGCCCCGCGCCATGCCGCTGCTCGACCCGACACTCTGGCAGGACGGTCCCACACTCACCGGCGGCACGGCCCCGGTGGTGGAACCCGCGACCGGGCGGACCCTCGCCACCCTCGACCTCGCCGCCCCCGCCGACGTCCCCGAGGCGGCCCTCCGGGCGGCCGCCGCCCAGCGGGACTGGGCGGGAACCGGTCACATCGAACGGGCCGCCGTGCTGCGCCGCGCCGGGGACCTGTTCACGGCCCACGCCGACGAGTTGCGGGAGTGGATCGTGCGCGAGTCGGGCTCGATACCCGGCAAGGCGGACTTCGAACTGCACGTCGCCGCCCAGGAGTGCTACGAGGCCGCCGCGCTGGCCTCCCGCCCGGCCGGGCAGGTGCTGCCCAGCGAGGCGCCCCGGCTCTCCTACACCCGCCGCGTCCCGGCCGGGGTGGTCGGGGTGGTGGCCCCGTTCAACGCGCCGCTGATCCTCTCCATCCGCTCCGTCGCGCCCGCCCTCGCCCTCGGCAACGCGGTGCTGCTCAAGCCGGACCACCGCACCGCCGTCTGCGGCGGCCTCGCCCTCGCCTCCGTGTTCGCCGCCGCCGGGCTTCCCGCCGGGCTGTTGCAGGTGCTGCCCGGCGGGGCCGAGACGGGCGCCGCCGTGGTGGCCGACCCGCGCGTGCGCGTGGTCTCCTTCACCGGGTCCACCGCCGCCGGCCGCCGCGTCGGCGAGCTGGCGGGCCGTCACCTCAAGCGCGCACACCTGGAGTTGGGCGGCAACTCGGCGCTCGTCGTGCTCGCCGACGCCGATGTCGAGGCCGCCGTCGCGCAGGCCTCCTGGGGTTCCTTCTTCCACCAGGGCCAGATCTGCATGACCGCCGGGCGCCACCTCGTCCAGGCCTCGCTCTACGACGAGTACGTGGAGCGCCTCGCCGCCCGCGCCGAGGCGCTCGCCGTCGGCGACCCCCACCGCGAGCGCGTCCACCTCGGGCCGCTGCTGGACGCCACGCAGCTGGAGCGGGTGCACGGCCTGGTCGAGGAGAGCCTGGAGCGGGGGGCCAAGCTCGTCGCCGGAGGGACGTACGAGGGGCTGTTCTACCGGCCGACCGTGCTCGCGGCGGTCTCCGACGACACCCCCGCCTACACCGAGGAGGTCTTCGGCCCGGTGGCACCCGTACGCTCCTTCACCACCGAGGACGAGGCCGTGGAACTGGCCGCCGCCGGCCCCTACGGGCTCTCCCTCGGCATCGTCACCCGCGACGCGGCCCGCGGTCTGGAGCTGGCCGGGCGCATCCCGACCGGCATCGCGCACGTCAACGACCAGACCGTCAACGACGAGGCGGTCGCCCCCTTCGGCGGGGTCGGGGTCTCCGGCACGGGCGCCCGCTTCGGCGGCGAGGCCAACCTGGACGCCTTCACCGAACTCCGCTGGACCACCGTCCGCCGCACCCCGCCCGGCCACCCCTTCTAGGGACACCCGCGCCGGACCGGAATGCCACGGGGCGGCCGTTCGTTCAAGCAGGGCAAGCAGAACGCAGCGACCAGGAGGTCAGGAAACCGTGGCTACCGTCGAGCTCACCAAGGAGAACTTCGACCGTACGGTCAGCGAGAACCCGTTCGTGCTGATCGACTTCTGGGCCGGCTGGTGCCGCCCCTGCCTCCAGTTCGCCCCGGTCTACGAGAAGGCCGCCGAGGCCAACCCGGACCTGGTGTTCGCCAAGGTGGACACCGAGGCCCAACAGGAGCTGGCGCAGGCCTTCCAGATCACCTCGATCCCCACGCTGATGATCGTCCGGGACCAGGTGGCCGTCTTCGCGCAGCCCGGCGCCCTGCCGGAGGCCGCGCTCACCGACCTGATCGGCCAGGCCCGCGCCCTCGACATGGACGAGGTCCGCGCGAAGATCGCCGAGCAGCAGCAGCAGCGGACGGCGACCGACGAGGAGCAGGGCGGCGCCCCCGGCACGCCGGAGGGCTGAGCTTGCCGGACGCGGCCCCCGTCCCACGGCGACACTGGACGGCATGACCGAACCGGTGGAGTACGACGTCGTGGTGCTCGGCGGGGGCCCGGCAGGCGAGAACATCGTCGACCGGACCCGCGCCGCCGGGCTGAGCACGGCGCTGGTCGAGAGCGAACTCGTCGGCGGGGAGTGCTCGTACTGGGCCTGCATCCCCAGCAAGGCGCTGCTGCGCCCGGCGCTGGCCCGCGCCGACGCCCGCCGGGTGCCAGGGCTGGCCGGGGCCGTCTCCGGGCCGCTCGACGCCGAGGCGGTGTTCGCGCACCGCGACTACTGGACGGGCGACTGGAACGACGGCGGCCAGGTCGACTGGATCGCCTCCACCGGCGCCCACCTGTACCGGGGCCACGGCCGGCTGTACGGCACCCGCAAGGTCGCCGTCACCAGCCCCGAGGGCGTGCACCACGTGCTCTCCGCGCGGCACGCCGTCGTCGTCGCCACCGGCACGCGGGCCGTCCTGCCGGACCTCCCCGGGCTGCACGGGGCCGGTGCGTGGACCAGCCGGGAGGCCACCTCCGCCCGGCACGTGCCCGGCCGGCTGCTGATCGTCGGAGGCTCCGTCGTGGCGTGTGAGATGGCCACCGCCTGGCAGGCCCTCGGCTCGCGGGTCACCGTCCTGGCCCGCGGGTCCGGGCTGCTGCCGAGGATGGAGCCCTTCGCCGGGGAACTGGTCGCCGAGGCCCTGACCGCGGCCGGTGCGGACGTCCGCACCGGGGTGGCCGTCGAGGCCGTCGTCCGGGACGGGCCGACGGGCCCCGTCACCGTGGTCCTCGAAGGCGGCGAGCTGCTGGAGGGCGACGAGCTGCTGATGGCGACCGGGCGCGCGCCGCGCACCGAGGACATCGGGCTGGACACCGTCGGGCTGACCCCCGGCGACTGGATCGCCGTCGACGACAGCTGCCGGGTCGGGGGCCACGACTGGCTGTACGCGGTCGGGGACGTCAACCACCGGGCCCTCCTCACCCACCAGGGCAAGTACCAGGCCCGGATCGCCGGAGCCGCCATCGCGGCCCGCGCGGGCCGGGGGACCGGCGCCCCCGCCCCGGACACCGCCCGCTGGGGCCCGTACGCGGCCACCGCCGACACCGAGGCCGTACCGCAGGCCGTCTTCACCGACCCGGAGGCCGCGTCGGTCGGCCTGACCCTGGCGGAGGCCGAGCGCTCCGGGCGCCGGGTGCGCGCCGTCGACCACGACCTCGGCAAGGTCTCCGGCGCCGGCCTGTACGCCGACGGCTACCGGGGCCGGGCCCGGATGGTCGTCGACCTCGACCGGGAGGTGCTCCTCGGCGTCACCTTCGTCGGCCCCGGCGCCGCCGAGCTGCTGCACGCGGCCACGGTCGCCGTCGTCGGGGAGGTCCCGGTCGACCGGCTGTGGCACGCGGTGCCGGCCTTCCCGACCATCAGCGAGATCTGGCTCCGTCTGCTGGAGGCCTACCGGGGCTGAGGGGCGTCCGCCGGCTCCCGTCCACCGGGCTGACCGGCGGCCCCGCCCGGTTCACGTGCGCAGGTACGAGGCCCCGTTGACGTCGAGGACCGCGCCCGAGCTCCACCGGGCCGCGGGCGAGGCCAGGTACAGCACGGCGGAGGCGATCTCCTCGGGCTCGGCGACCCGGCCGAAGGGGCTCTGGGCGCGGATCCCCTCGCCCTCCGCGCCCCGCAGCCGGCCGGAGACCCGCTCGGTGGCCACGAACCCTGGGGCCACGGAGGCCACGGTGATGTCGTGGGGCGCCAGGGAGACGGCCAGGGACTGGCCGAGGGCGTGCAGCGCAGCCTTGGTGGCCCCGTACGCGGGATGGTCGGGCTCGCCCCGGAACGCCCCGCGCGAGCCGACGTTGACGATGTGCCCCGGCCGGCCCTCGTCGATCATCCGGCGGGCCACGCAGTAGCTGACGTCGGCCGCGCCGAAGAGGTTCACCGCCGCCGTGCGGCGCCAGGCCTGCTGCCAGTCCGTGTACGAGGTGGTGGGCAGCGGGTGCGCGACCATCGCGGCGGCGTTGTTGACCAGGACGTCCACCCCGCCGAGGGCCGCGGCGGCTTCGGCCACCAGCTCCTCGACGCGCGCCGGATCGCCGAGGTCGCCGGTGACCAGGACGTGGCCCTCCCCGTCGAGGGCGGCCAGGGTCTCCCGGGCCTCGGCGTGCGGGGCGGAGGCGTGGACGGCGACCCGGTCGCCCTGCCGGGCGAACGCGGTGGCGACGGCCCGGCCGATGCCCCGGGAGGCACCGGTGACCAGGACGCCCCGGCTCGCCCCGGGGGGTGTGGAGGGGATCGCGGGCTGGGTCATGGGAACTCCTTCGGCGGTCGGCTCCGGACCGGTCACCGGCCCGCTGACCGCCCCATCCGATCATGAAGCGGCGCCGCCCTCACCCGGATTCCGCCGGCGCCCGTACCCACCCTCCGGCGGATCTCCGCCGGACCCCGGCACCACCACCGACCACGCCCGCCCGCCCCGCCCCCCTGCCGAGCCCACCCCGCCGGCCGAGGCCGACCGCCTCCCGGCCGCACCTCGGCTTTCCACCGGTCGCCGATGTCCCCCGGCTGCCGCCGGGAGGTGCCCCACCGCAGTGGCTCCCTCCTCCGCCTTGCAATCCACGGCACCAGACGCCCCGGGCTGTCCGACCCTGATCCGCCCGACACCCCCTGGGCCCGGCCCCGGCCCCGGCGGCCCCCCGCCGGTGCCGGCCGGCGTCCGCAGGACCTCAAGGTGTGCCGCCCGGGCCGAGTGCCGCCCGGGTCAGGACGGCGACGACCTCCTCGTCCGGGGTCTGGGAGAAGTCCCGGTACCACTCGCCGACCGCCCGGAACCCGGGCCGTACCGAGGGGCAGACCACCTCGTCCGCCGCCCCGCGCAGCGCGGCGACCGCCTCGGGCGGTGCCACCGGGGCGGCCAGCACCACCCGCGCCGCCCCCGAGGCACGGGCGATCGCGCAGGCGGCGGCGGCCGTGGCCCCGGTGGCGATCCCGTCGTCCACGACGACCACCGTCCGCCCGGCGAGCGGGACCCGCGCCCGGCCCTCCCGGTAGCGCCGCGCCCGCCGTTCGAGCTCCGCCTCCTCGGCGCGCTCGACGGAGTCCAGGTCGGCCCGGGAGGCGCGGCTGCGCCGGACGACGTCCTCGTTGACGATCCGCACCCCGCCCTCGCCGATGGCACCGAAGCCCAGCTCCCGGTGGCCCGGAACGCCGAGCTTGCGGACCACGATCACGTCGAGCGGGGCGCCGAGGGCCCGGGCCACCTCGTACGCCACGGGCACCCCGCCCCGGGGCAGCCCGAGGACCACGGGGTCCGCGCCCGCCAGGTGGCGCAGCGCGTCCGCCAGCACGCGCCCCGCGTCCGCGCGGTCGGCGAAGACCCTGCCGCTGAAGGGCGTCACCACGGCTCACCCCGTCCCCGGACCCCCCCCGTCGAACGGACCCCCTTCGAACGAACCCCATCCGCGGCCGTCCCGCAACCGGACGGGAAGGCGTGCACCCCGCCACGGCGGCGGAAGGCGGGCCCGCCACCGCTCCCACCTGCTCGGCTAGGTTGAACGGGCCTTTCCCGGCCGCCGGGTGACCGACCGTCACCGAACCGGCCGGGGCCGGCCGCAGTCCTGTACCCGCGATGGAGGAGCCACCGTCCGTGATCGTGATAGCGCAGCTCAGTGACGTCCACTTCGACGGCGGCCCCCGGGCCGCCGAGCGCACCCGCGCGGTGCTGGAGTACCTGGACGCCCTCCCGTACGACCTGGACGCGGTGCTGGTCAGCGGGGACATCGCCGACAACGGGACCCCGGCCGAGTACGAGCAGGCCCGCGCGCACCTCGTCTCGCGGCACCCGATGGTCGTCTGCCCCGGCAACCACGACGAGCGCACCGCCTTCCGGCGCGGCCTGCTGGGCGAGGCGGACCCGTCCGTCGGGCCGGTGGACCAGGTACTGCGCGGGGAGGGCTTCGTGCTGGCCGTGTGCGACTCCTCCGTCCCCGGCGAGCACCACGGCCGTCTGGAGGACCCCACCTTGGAGTGGCTCGACGGCGTCCTGGCCGGGACCCCGCGGGAGGTGCCGGTCCTGGTCGCCTTCCACCACCCGCCGGTCGAGCTGCACACCCCGTACGTGGACGGCATCCGGCAGTTCGGCGAGGAGCGGCTCGCCGCCCTGGCCGGACGCCACCCCCACCTGCGCGCCTTCCTGTGCGGGCACGCCCACACGGCCGCGGCGACCACCTTCGCCGGCCTGCCGCTGCTCGTCGCGCCCGGGGTGGTGTCCACCCTGCGGCTGCCCTGGGAGGCGCCGGCCGGTCCCGACGAGCACGTGTACCTCGACGAGCCGCCGGCCGTCGCCTTCCACGTGCTGGGCGAGGACGGGCGGCTGACGACCCACTACCGGGTGGTCGTCGCCCGCCGGTAACTGCTCCCGTCCCGGGTCCGGGTGAGGTGCCCCGAGGTGATCAGGTAGCGGCGCAGCGCCGAACAGTCCTCGTGGACGGTCCGCAGCGCGTCGTTCACCTCGGGCTCCGAGTACGCCCGTTCCGGGGCGAACAGGGTCTCGGTGAGGTGCGCCAGCAACTGCTCGCGCCGGGCGGCCTTGCGCGGGATGGCGACGAGACGCCCGCCGGAGAACAGGTCGGACACCCCGCGCGGGGCCCGGGCGGCGGGCTCGTGCACCGGCGATCCGGCGCTCTGCTGATCGGCGCTCTGCTGATCGGCACTCGGCCGACCGGTGTTCTGTGACATGCCCCCGAGCTTCGCCCGGGCCCCGCGGCCGGGGCAACGCAATATCCGCCGCCGCCCCCCGCGGTCCGCGGGGGCGGCGGCGGACCGGGCCGCCGTCAGGGCGTGACGGTGATCTGCTGCGCGGAGTCGGTGGTGTCCGAGACCAGGTAGACCGCGTTGAAGGTGGACGAGGTCGCGCTGGTCGGGCAGCCGAAGCCGCCGGTCACCGTCACCGGCACGGAGGCGTTGGTGAAGGTCAGGCTCGACGGGGCGCCGTTGGCCCAGGTGGCCGGCACGCTCGCCGGGCCGCCCGGAGCGGCGGTGACCGTACAGGTGGCCAGGCCCGAGGTGTGTACGACCAGACCGCCCGTCGGCACCGTCATGGTGGCCGTGACCGGTGAGCCGTTCTGCATGGACACCGACCAGGCGCCGCTCGTGGTCACCGTCGGCGTCACGCCCGGCATGCTGGACGTGCAGGAGCTGTAGGTCGGCGGGGAGATCGGCGAGGAGACCGGGCCGGCCGCGTTGTGGTTGCCGGGGGCGGCCGGCACCGAGCCGGTGGAGACGGAGACCGAGCAGGTCACCGTCACCGAACCGGCCTTGAGGGTGGCCTTCCCGCTGAGCGAGGCCTTGAAGGCGTGCCCGGCGGGGGTGACCGTGGTCGACCCGGCCAGCGGTAACGGAGCGGCGTGGGCGGTGGTGGAGGCCACCGTCAGGGCGGCGGCCGCCGCCATGCCGAGGGCGAGCGCGGTGCGCGTACGGCTCATGGCTGTGCTCCTTGGGGATCGGGGTGCGGAGTGGGGGAGGTCCCGGCGGGGGAGGGCCGGGCGGGGGCGGCGGAGCCCCCGGCGCGCGGGGTGGCGACGGGCTGCCAGGCGAACATCAGCCCGCCGCCGAGGATGCCGAGCAGGGTGCCGATCAGGAACCCGCCGAGGTTCGACAGGACCAGCGCGGCGGTGGCGATCAGGGTGGTCAGGACCCCGGCGAGGCCGCGCTGGCGGGGCGAGAACCAGGCGGTGAGACCGAGGACGATCATGATGACGCCCATCAGGACGGACGGGATCCCCGCGATGCCCTGCTGGAGCATGATCTTCAGTGGTGCCAGCGGAAGTACGCAGATCCACGCCCCGGCCAGGACGGCGAAGAGGCCGCCCCAGAAGGGCCTGCCGCGCCGCCACCGCCGCCAGCGGCTCAGAAGCATTCCTTCTTGCCCTTGCTGATGTTCATGCTCAGCCCGGAGAGCTTGAAGGTGCCGGCGTTCGTCGCCCACGCCGTCTGCTGGAGGCTGCTGATGCTGACCTTGTCCGCCTGCTGGGCGAACAGGTCCTGCATGCCCTGCGCCTCGGCCGGGCCCTTGTCCAGGGTGGAGGCGTCGCGCCCGATCTCGATGTTCGTGAACTGCGCGTCACCGGCGAGCTGGGTGGCGTCCACGAACAGGTTGGAGGCCTCGACGGGGGTCTTCTGACCGGCGGTCAGGTTCAGGGAGATGTCCCCGATGACCGGCAGGCTGGTGACCACCGACTGGCAGAGGCTGTGGAGCTTGGCCTCCTTGATGGCGGTGACGGCCACCGGGATCAGCTCCTGGCGGGCGTTGACGTCGACGCTGCCGTACTGGGCGAAGCCCTCGCCCTCCAGGCTGGTCGCCGACACCTTGAACTGCTGCCCCGACACCGCGAAGGAGGCGGCGAGCGCGCCCTGGGCGAGGGCGATCCCCAGCCCGGCGGTCACCGCCACGGCGGGCACGGTCAGCAGCGCGAACCTGCGCCAGCGGACCCTGCCCTCCACTCTGCTCGCGGACTCGTCGCCGACTCCGCCCTCGGAATCGAATTCGGGTAAGTACGGTGAATCTGCCATGAGATCGTCCCTTATCTCGGCTGTGCACCTTTGTTACCGACGAGTTGAATGTAAGAGTGCCAATGGTGGTTGGCAAGGTTGTGCGAGCGCACCCTTTAGGCCGACTCCTACTGCTCCGTACGCAGCAGTTCGGCGACCTCCGCCTCCACCCGCCGCCCCATCGCCCGGGCGAACTCCGAGGCCACCACCTCGCCCGCCACGGGCCGCAGCGCCGCGACCGCCTCGCGGACGTGATCCAGCTGGGTGGCCGAAAGCGGCCCCAGCCCCTCCGGGCCGATCACATGCCTCCGGAACAGTCCCACGAACCGGTCCGCCAGCGCCGCCGCCTGTTCCTGCACGAACTCCCCGGCGTCCAGGATCTCCCCGAGCGGCATCCCCTGCCGCACCAGCGCCACCGTCGCCTCCAGCAGCCTCCGGCTCGGGTACGTCACCCGGTCCCCGTCGACCCGTACGTAACCCAGCTCGGCCGCCCGCCGGGTGTGCGCGGCCGTCGCCCCCGGGCCGAACAGCTCGCGCAGCTCGGTCCGGGTCATCGTCACCGGCTCCTCGGAGACCCAGTCCCGGGTCATCTCCCGTTCCAGGCCCAGGAGTCGGGACAGGCCTCCGCCCTGCTCCCAGGCGTCCAGCAGCTCGCCGATCCCGTTGACCGTGTAGCCCCGGCCCAGCAGGTCGCTGATCAGCCGCAGCCGGGTCAGGTGGTCGTCGGAGTACCAGGCGATCCGGCCCTCCCGGCGCGGCGGGGGCAGCAGCCCGCGCTCCTGGTAGTAGCGCAGGTTGCGCACCTTCACCCCGGCCGCCCGGGCCACCTCCTCGCGGCGCCAGCGCCGCCGCCCGTACCCGTCGTCCGTCCCCGCCCCAGTGCTCACGCGGCCGAGTGTAGGACCTACCGGCGGGTGTACCGGCAGGTCACATGGGGCGGCGGGGGCGTGCCCCCCCGCCGCGTCACCGGCCGCGTCACCGGCCGTGCTGCCGCGCCTCGCGCTTGACGGCCCGCAGGACCACGAACCGCGGTTCGCTCGCGACGACTTCCTGGTTCCCGAACAGCCGCTGCAGATGGGTGTGGTAGCCCATGTGCCGGTTGGCCACCACCCACAGCTCGCCGCCCGGGCGCAGCGCCTTGCGCGACTGCGCGAACATGCGCAGCGCCGTCGCGTCCGTCGTCGCCTGGTGCGAGTGGAAGGGCGGATTGCAGAGGATCAGGTCCACCGAGGACGGCGGCAGCATCGCCACCCCGTCGCCGACGAGGAACTCCGCCGTCCGCCGGCCCGGGCGGACGTTGGCCTCGTAGGTGGCCCGCGCCGAGGCGACGGCCTGGTACGACTCGTCCGTGAACACCACCTCGGCGTCCGGGTCGGCGACCTGCACCGCCGTGCCCACGACGCCGTTGCCGCAGCCCAGGTCCACGACCCGGGCCCCGTCGGTGTTGGTGGGGATGGACTGGAGGAAGAAGCGGGTGCCGACGTCGAGCCGGTCGGCGCAGAAGATCCCGGCGTGGTTGACCACGGTCAGCCCGGCGCCCGAGCCGCCGTCCTTGTCCACGGTGTACGTCAGCGGCCACTGCGAGGCCCCGGCGACGGCCAGCAGCGCGGGGTCCGGAGTGGTGAAGATCAGCCGGGCCTTCTTCTCCGCGAGGGAGGTCCGCGTCGGGCCGACGATCTTCTCCAAGAGGTCCAGGGTGGAGGTGTGGATCTCCTTGACCATGCCGGTGCCCACGACGACCGTGCCCTCGTGCAGGCGCGGGGCCAGCCGCCGCAGCTGGTCCTCCAGCAGCGCCAGGCTCTTGGGCACCCGGACCAGCAGCACGTCGATGCGCGCGGGCGGCTCGTCCCGGGTGGTCAGCAGGGTCACGGTGGACTTGGCGGTGCCGATGCCGGCCCGGTCCAGGTTGGCCTCGGTGGCCGAACGGGCCAGCGCGGAGTCGGTGATCTGCGCCGGGTGGTACGCGGCCAGGGCCGTGGTCAGCGCACCCCAGCGGTCGCCGAGGACCGTGATCTGCCCGGCGCCGGCCAGGTCCACCGGGCCGCGCTCGCCGGTACCCGCGTCGAGGTGGCGCAGCAGGTACTCGTCGGCGGCGTCCCAGGCGCGGAGCCGGTCGCGCGGGTCGGCGGGGAAGCGGGTGAGTTCGTAGGAGCCGAAAGGCGTGGTCAGGCGGTTCATATCGGACCCAGGCTAGCCGAGGCCGCCGCCGGTGCCCGCACGCCGCGTCCTTCCGCGGAAAGGAACGGGGCAACGGGGCCCCGCAGGGCTACCTTGTCCCGTATGAGCAATCTCGATCGCCAGCCCGCTCTCTCCTCCTGCGGCGGCCGCGGCTTCGTCGTGGCCGAGCCGGTCCGGGAGCTCCTCAGCCCGCGCACGGTCCGGCTGGGGGAGTCCACCGAGGTCCGCCGCCTCCTCCCGAACCTGGGCCGCCGCATGGTGGGCGCCTGGTGCTTCGTCGACCACTACGGCCCCGACGACATCGCCGACGAGCCGGGCATGCAGGTCGCCCCGCACCCGCACGCCGGCCTCCAGACGGTGAGCTGGCTGCACGAGGGCGAGGTGCTGCACCGCGACAGCGTGGGCAGCCTCGCCACGATCCGCCCGCGCGAGCTGGGCCTGATGACCTCGGGCCGGGGCATCAGCCACTCCGAGGAGAGCCCGCGCCCCCACGCCCGCTTCCTGCACGGCGCCCAGCTGTGGGTGGCCCTCCCCGACGCCCACCGCGACGTCGCCCCCCACTTCCAGCACCACGCGGACCTCCCGCAGGTCACGGCCCCCGGGCTGAACGCGACGGTCATCCTCGGCACCCTGGACACCGCGACCTCCCCGGGCACCGCGTACACCCCCATCGTCGGCGCCGACCTCACCCTGACCGCCGGCACCGAGACCCGCCTCCCCCTCGACCCGGACTTCGAGTACGCGGTCCTCTCCATGTCCGGCGAGGCCCACGCGGACGGCGTCCCCCTCCTCCCGGGCTCGATGCTCTACCTGGGCTGCGGCCGCACCGAACTCCCCCTGCGGGCTTCGTCGGACGCGGGACTGATGCTGCTGGGCGGGGAGCCGTTCGAGGAGGAGATCGTCATGTTCTGGAACTGGATCGGCCGCTCCCACGAGGAGATCGCCCAGGCCCGCGAAGACTGGGCCAAGGGCACCCGCTTCGGCGAGGTGAAGGGCTACGCCGGCCCCCCGATCCCGGCCCCGGAACTCCCCCCGACCCACCTGAAGCCGCGGGGTCGGGTGCGTTGACCAGATGATGTCGGCCGAAGTCCCAGGGGGCGGAGTGATGACAGAAGGGGCCTCGGCGATGCGCATCGCCCCATGGATGCATATCGTCACGCCGGGCGGTGGCGTGCGGCTGGACGAACTCCTGCCCGTGTCCGGCACCGTTCACGTGGTGCGTCTGGACGGGCAGGACATGCCGGACGAGATCTCGGCCTTCCGGGAGTTCGATGAAGCGCTGAGGTTCCCCGAATACTTCGGATGGAACTGGGACGCCCTGTACGACTGCCTTCGTGACCTGCGATGGCTTTCGGCGGATGCCCATGTCCTGATCATCGAGTCCGCCGAGAGCGCCCTGGCCGATGACGAGGTTGCTCGCGACGAGTTCTTCAGGACCCTCTGGCGCGCGGGCCGGCGGTGGTCTTACACCCAGCGGCCCGAAGGTGCGACGCTCAGTCGTCTCTCCGTTGTCCTGTCATGCGGCACGGAGTCCGCGGACAGCCTCGCGACACGGCTTGGGGAAATCCAGGGGTCGTCCGACCGCTGACCTGGGTCCTGTGTGACGGGCCGCCGGATGTGTCGGTGGTCCTCATGGTGGGGTCAGGGTAGGTCGAGGAGGGCTTTGTGGGTGCCGCCGAAGGCTGATTGGGGGTCGGTCAGGTGGAGTTCCAGGAGCCAGTGGGCCCGCCAGCCGCCCTTGGTCGTGCGGTGCAGGGGGCGGTCGTTGTCCGGGGAGATGTGGGCGTCCGCCCGGGCGCACATCGGGTTCGCGGCCGGGGTCTCGCCCGCGAGGTGGCCGGCGTGCCAACCGCCCAGGGTCCAGCCCGACTTGGCGGCGAGGGCCTGGAGCTCGGCGTACAGCTGCCGGCCGGTGATGCCCGGGTCCGCGCGGAACGCCTCGCGGGCCGCGGCGAACAGCTCCGGCAGGTCCTCGCGCAGCCGCAGCCGGGCCGGGTCCGCGCCGAGGACGACGGTGTGGGCGAAGTCCGTCCCACGGGCGGCGAGGAGCGGGCCGAAGTGGGCGGTGACGGTGTCGTTGGGGCCGATGACCCGGTCGCCGGGCGGCTCGTCGCCGTACGGGGGCACGGTGTGGGGGCCGGAGCGGACGATCCGCCCGGGACACCGCGTCCGGGTGCCCAGCACCTCCCGTGCCAGGTCCCCGATCCGGTCGGTGACCTCGTACTCGCTGCGGCCGGCCGCGAACAGCCCGCGCCGGGCGGCTTCGGCGAACAGGGCCCGGGCCCTGCCCTGGGCCTCCGCCAGGTCCAGGGCCCTCAGCCGCTCGTCCATCCGGTCGGGTGTCGCCATCGTCATCGCCATCGTGCCGTTCTCCCGTCCGTCCTGCCGGCCGGGTGTCAGGACCAGAGCCGGAAGCGGCTCCAGCCGTTCGCGGTGCGCTCGTAGCGCAGCCGCGTGTGGACGCGGTCGGCCGCCGCCTGCCAGAACTCGGCCTCCACCGGTGCGAGGGTGTAGAGCGTCCAGGCGGAGTCGACCAGGGAAGGGTCCCTCCCGATGAGGCCCAGGGCCTTCTCCAGGGCCTGGTCGCGTTCGCCGGTGTCGGCCAGGTACTGGCTCTGCCGCCCGAGCAGGGCCTCGGCGCGGGCGGTGGCGGAGCGGGCGAGGAAGTCCGCGGCGTTGTCCCGCGCCGAGCCGGGGGTGACGGGCCCGCGGAGCCGGACCTGCCGGCCGTGCTCCGGCCAGTAGAAGGTCAGCGCGGCGCGCGGGTGCACGGCCAGCTGGTGCCCCTTGGGGCTGAACGCGTGCCCGGCGAACCGCCACCCGGCCGCGTCCGCGTCCACGTCCTTGAGGATCACCACCCGGGCATCGGGGTCGCCGGCCTCGTCGACCGTGGACAGGGTCATCGCGTGCGGGTCGCGCAGCCCGTCCGCCACGGCGTCGGACAGCCACGACAGGAAGAGGCGGACGGGATCGGCCGGAGCCCGCTCGGGGGCGAACCCGGGCAGCGGGCCCGCGAAGACCTCGATACCGCGGAGCCACGCGCGGACGCCGCCGCCCCGCTCTCCGTCATCCATCTGCCACCTCCGCAACGGCACACCTTGGTAGCTCATCTTGCATCTGCGGCGAAAATTCGACAATGAGCTGGCAAATGCTTGGGCCATGGCCCAAAGGTGGCTGCTTTCGGGTGGGTGGATTTGGAGCTAACCACAAGGCGGGCCGGTCCCGCGTCCGCCCGCCGTGCGGGGTGACGCTGAGTGAGTCCCGCCGCGGTGGAGGGGTCGGCGGAGAGGTCGGGTGAGGGGCGGGAGTCCGGTGGTCGTTGGCCTCGATTTTCCGTGGCGGCCGCCCGCAGGTCGTCCGGCAGGGAGGTTCCGTTTGTGGCCACCGGTGGGGGCGGGCCGGAAGCGGGGTGTGGGGTTCCGGGGGCCCGCCGGAGCGGGTACGCGCCATTCGCGATTCCGGGGGCCGTCCGGACCGCGGAGCCGGGGGGTGGCGGTCGGGAACCCTCCGTGGACTGCCCGTATACGGTGGGTGATCATCGCGTCGAGGGGTGCCGGGGCGCCTTCGCGGGGCGCACACTTCCGGCCGTTGTGCGCCCCCCGCGCTCCCCGGGGGGCAGACGCCGCGCGAGGCCTCGTCCTAGCCTCCCGGGCCATGCGATCACCTCTGAAGAGCCGACTCGGCCTCACCGCGTTCCTCGCCCTCGTCCTGGCCCTGTTCGGTCTCGCCCCCGCGGCCCAGGCCGACCCCGCGCCGGCCGCCCTGACGTTCACCACGAACGCCGCCACCGTCACCCGCGGCGGCACGGTGAACCTCTCGATGACGCTCACCAACAACAAGACCTACGACGTCTGGTTCGTCTACCAGACCATCTCGCCGACCTGGCTCACCAACCAGCGCGCCGACCTCAAGTACAGCTTCACCGGCTGCAGCGTGGCCACCCCGACCGGCGCCGCCGCCTGTTCCGGCGTCGGCCCCTCCGACCTCGGCGGCAACTACGGCGCGACCATACCCCCCGGTCAGAGCCGCACCGTGACCCTCACCCTGCAGGTCGCCGCCGACTCCGGCTGCAACGGCAACATCGGCTTCTACTCGTACTACTACGCCGAGTTCAGCGACAGCACGAACACCAGCGGCGGCCCGGTCTACACCCCGGAGACCCGCGTCCTCTGCGCCTGAGGACCCCCGCCCCGACCGGGTGTGGCCTGAAATCGCCCCCCGGGTACGACCCCTAGTGGTCCAGACCACCAGGGCCAGGTGCCGCCGGACCCATCGGGTCCGGCGGCACCCCGCTCGGCTCCGGACCGGCCCTCATGGCGATCGGATCCGCCCGCCCGCCGGGTTCCGGGAACCGGCCCGCAGCGGTGGGTGAGGGCAACTCGCCCCACCGAACGCTCAGTTGGTCGCCTGCTTTTTTTCGTCGGTTTTCGCAACGCCCCCACGAAAGCTACACACAGGCACCACCATGTGACGCGACGGATGCGTCGACGACTGGTTTCTGAGGGGGAGACCGGCGTCGCGCGAGGGGGGCGTCCGCCGCTTCGTGCGTGCTGCGCTCACCCCTGCCCGGGGAGGGGACTTTCAGCACATGAAGCGAAGCAGGCGCAGCATACGTACCGCCGTCTTATCGGTGGGCGCGCTCATCGCAGCCGCCGGACTGCCGGCCGGCGCGGCCCACGCCGACGCCACCACGCCCCGTGTGGACCTGCGGGTCCTGGTCGTGGCCGACGGCGGCCCGGCCGTCCAGGCCATCACGGCGGAACTGGACTCGGCGGGCACGCCGTACACCCAGGTCGACCTCACCCGGCCGGGCCGGCCCACCATCGACGCCGCCTTCCTCGCCGACACCGTCGGCGGCCGGCCGCGCGCCAAGTTCCAGGCGGTGGTGCTGCCCAACGACAACCCGTTCGCCGCGGGTTCCGCCGAGATGGCCGCCCTCGCGGCCTACGAGCAGACCTACGAGATACCCCAGGTCGACGCCTACACCTACGCCCGCCCCCAGGTCGGCCTCCAGTACTTCGTCGCCGGCGGCTACGCGGGCAGCGTCGACGGCGCCCAGGCGGCCGTGACCACCGCCGGCCGCTCCGGTCCCTTCGGCTACCTCGAGGGCTCCGTCCCCTTCGAGGACAACTCGCCCACCGTCGGCGAGAGTTACGCCTACCTGGCCCAGCCCGCCCCCGGCGCGGACTTCACCACCTACGTCGACGCGCCCATCCCGGGCACCTCCCGGCGCGGCTCGCTCGTCGGCGAGTACAAGCACGACGGCCGCCGGGAACTCGTCGTCACCTTCGTCTACAACCGCTACCAGCAGCAGTACCGGCTGCTCGCCCGCGGCATCGTGGAGTGGATGACCGGCGGCATCCACCTGGGCGCCTCCCGCAACTACTTCTCCGTCCACGTCGACGACGTCTTCGCCGCCGACGACCGCTGGGACACCCAGCTCAACTGCACCCCCGGCGACGTCGACTGCGCCGGAGGCGGCGGCGGAACGCCCAACCCCATCCGGATGACCGCCGACGACGCCGAATACGCCAAGAACTGGCAGGCCGGCCGCAACTTCACCCTCGACATGGTCTACAACGGCGCCGGCAGCCTCGACCAGCGCGAGGACAACAACGGCGTCGACCTGCTCGCCGACAAGCTCCAGGCCGACCGCGACAAGTTCCGCTGGATCAACCACACCTACACGCACGCCTTCCTGGGCTGCGAACAGGACGTCAGCGTGGTCCCCTGGCGGTGCGCCACCAACCCCGACGGCAGCACCAAGTGGGTCAGCCGCACCACCATCGACAACGAGATCGTCCTCAACCGCCTCTGGGGCCAGAGCTTCGGCCTGCCCCTGCAGAACGACGAACTGGTCACCGGCGAGCACTCCGGCATGGCCGTCCTGCCCCAGCAGCCGCAGGACAACCCCAACCTGGCCGCCTCCCTCACCGGCAACGGCGTCAAGTGGGTCGCCTCGGACAACTCCCGGGACCCCGAACTGCGCCAGGTGGGCTCCGCCTCCACCGTCGCCCGCTACCCCATGAACGTCTACTACAACGTGGGCAAGGCCACCGAGGCGGTGGACGAGTACAACTGGATCTACACCTCCCGCGCCCACGGCGGCAGCGGCATCTGCGAGGACCACGCGGACACCACGACCTGCCTGCCCGCACCCCTGGACACCGCCACCGGGTACGCGCAGAAGATCGTCCCGGCCGAGACCCGCACCGCCCTCGGACACGTGCTGTCCAACGACCCCAAGCCGCACTTCATCCACCAGTCGAACCTGGCCGAGGAGCGCCTCGCCTACCCGGTGCTGAACGGGGTCATCGACGGCTACGACGCCCTGTTCGCCGCCAACACCCCCCTGGTGAACGAGCGGATGAAGGACATCGGCACCGAACTGAAGCGCCGCGGCGCCTGGAAGAACGCGCTCCAGGCCGGCCAGGTCACCGCCTACCGCGTCGGCACCGCCGTCACCGTCACCGCACCCGCCGGGCTCGACGTCACCGCCACCCTGCCCGCCGGCACCCGGCTGGGCACCGCCGCCTTCGGCAGCCCCTACGCGGGCCGCGCCTCCGGCTGGACCACCTCGAACGGCACCGCCCTCGAGCTGACCCTGCCGTCGTCGGCGCCCGCCGCGCCGACCGCCGCGGCCGCGCCCCGACCGGCGCCCGCCACCGCACCGGCACCCGCGGCGAACGTCCCGGCCGCCGTGCGCGAGGGCGCGAAGGGCACCGACCGGCGCTGAACCGGCGTCCCGCCCGTCCGGGCCGCCCCGCGCGGCCCGGACCGGCCCGACCACCCCCACACACCGGCCGTGGAGCACACCCATGCACGCTCAAGCCGGCGCGCGGCGCCCCGGCGCGCCGCACGTCACCCTGCTCACCGAAGGCACCTATCCGCACAGTCACGGCGGGGTCAGCGTCTGGTGCGACCAGCTCGTCCAGGGCATGCCCGACATCGACTTCGACGTCATCGCCGTCACCGGAACCGGCCGCGAATCCCTCGCCTGGGACCTGCCCGGGCACGTCCTCGGCGTCCGGTCGGTGCCCATGTGGGGCGCTCCCCCCGAGGGCCGCGCCCTGCGCGGGCGCGGCCACCGCAGGCTCTCCGGCGCCTACGAACAGTTCCTCACCGCGCTCCTCGACCCGAGCGCCGAGGCCGGGTTCGCCCCCGCCCTCTCCACGATGTCCCGGGCCGCCTCCGACGGAGCCCTCAGCCCCTACCTGCGCGGGGACCACGCCATCGCGGTGCTCGCGGCGGTCTGGAACCGCCCCGGCCTCACCGTCCGCGAGGCCCGCCCCACCCTGCACGACGCCCTGACCGCGACCTCACTGCTGGAGCACGCCCTGCGCCCGCTCGCCGCCCCGCCCCCGGAACACGGTGTCGCCCACGCCGTCAGCGGCGGCGTCGCCGTCCTGCCCGGACTCGCCGGACTGGAACGGCACGGCGTCCCGCTGCTGCTCACCGAACACGGGGTCTACCTGCGCGAGCGCTACCTCGGCTACCGCACGGCCCCCTACCGCTGGCCCGTCAAGGCCGTCGTCCTCGGCTTCTTCCGGCTGCTGGCGGAGGAGAGCTACCGGCGGGCCGCCCTGGTCACCCCCGGCAACCGCTACAACCGGCTGTGGGAGGAGGAGGGCGGCGCCGACCCGCAGGCCATCCGCACCGTCTACAACGGCGTCGACCCCGCCGCCTTCCCGCCCGCCGGGCCGGAGCCGGACGCGCCCACCCTCAGCTGGGCCGGCCGGGTCGACCCCATCAAGGACCTGGAGACCCTCATCCGCGCCTTCGCCCTGGTCCGCGAACGGGTCCCCGGAGCCCGGCTGCGCCTGTTCGGCGGCACCCCGCGCGGCGGCGAGGCCTACCGCGAACGCTGCGAGGCCCTGGCCCGCGACCTCGGGCACGCCGACGCGGTCACCTTCGAGGGCCGGGTCGACGACATCAAGGACGCCTACGCGGCCGGGAACGTCGTGATGCTCTCCAGCATCAGCGAGGGCTTCCCCTTCACCCTGATCGAGGCCATGTCCTGCGGGCGGGCCACCGTCTCCACCGACGTGGGCGGGGTACGGGAAGCAGTCGGCGACGCGGGACTCGTCGTGCCGCCCCGCGATCCGCAGGCCATGGCCGAAGCGGCCCTCGAACTCCTCGGGGACGCCCCGCGCCGCGCGGCCATGGGGGAGGCGGCCCGGCTGCGGGTCATCGAGCAGTTCACCCTGCGCCAGACCATCGACACCTTCCGCTCCATCTACCTGGAGCTGCCCGGCCTGGACCGCACCCCGCTCACCGCGGCCCCGGTGCCGGCGAAGGCCGCCCCGGCTCCCGTTCCCGCCCAGGCCCCCGTTCCCGTCCCGGGCCCCGTCCCCGTCCCCGCCCCGGCCGTCCTCACCCCGGTGGCCGTCGCCGCGGGGCGGGCCCGCAGACAGGAGCGGGCCCGTCCGCCCGCACCCGTCCGGACCCTCACGGCCGACGCGCGGCCGGCCCGCGAGAGCGGGACCACCGCGGCCACCGGAACCGGGAGCCTCGCCGGATGAGCGGCCCCATGCAACTCGAACCCGGCGGGGCGCACCAGGACACCCTCGCCCTGCGGCTGGCGGACACCACCGCCCGCCCGGCCCGCCGGGCGTGGGCCGAGACCACGCTCACCCTCAGACTCCCCGGCCCGAACGAGGAGGAGGTCAGCCGGCTCGCCGCCGAACTGGCCGACCGCGTCGGGCCCGCCGTCCACCCGTACGAGGTGGCCGCCCTGCTGGAGGCGGAGGGACTCTCCGCCGAGGTGATCCGCGAACGCTACGGGCACCCCAACATCTTCTCCCTCGCCGCCGCCCTCTACGAGCGGGTGCCCCGCGTCTTCCCGGAGCCCGCCCGGGCGCCGGACCCCTGGCGCCCGGACACCGTACGGTGCCTGCTGCGCGGGGTGCTGTTCGCCCTCCCCGGCCTGGCCTACCTGCTCACCGCCCCGCTGTGGCACCCCGGCCGGCACGCCGCCGGGCCGGTCGTCGCCGGGATCGTCTCCTGGGCCTGGGGCCAGGCCCTCGGCCACCGCGCCTACCTGCGGATGGTGGCCGGGCGGCGCGAGGCGGGCCGGACCCTGCTGGTCGGGGCCCCGCTCGGGGCGGCCGCCGCCACCGCGGCGGGGGCCGCGGCCGCCCAGGGCTCCGCCGTCACCTGGGCGGTGGCCGCGCAGTCCCTCTACCTGGCCGCCGCCGGGATCCTGCTGGTCCTCGGCCGCGAGCGGCTGCTGCTGGCCGCCCTCACCCCGCTGGCCGCCGGCGCCGCCGTCCTGCCCTGGTGGGAACCCGGACCCGTGGTCCGCGCGGCGCTCCCGGCGCTCGCGCTCCTCGCCACGCTGGCCGCGGTCGGCCGGGTGCTGCGCGGTGCGTACGCCACCCCGGCCGCCGCCGACGGCGGAGCCCGGCCCCCGCTGCGCCGCTCCTTGCCGTACGGGCTGTTCGGCCTCGCGGCGGCCCTGCTGGTCCTGCTGGAAGGGCGCGCCGAGCCGTACGCGGTGATCGCGCTGACCGTGAGCATGGGCCCAGCCGAATGGCTGCTCTACCGCTTCCGCGGGCTGTCCGTCACCGCCCTCGGCGCGGCCTCCACACCCGCCGGGTTCCTGCTCAGGTCCACCGGGGTGCTGGGCCTGTGCCTGGCCGGCTACCTGCTGCTCCTGCTGCCCGTGGCACTGCTGACCGGCGCCGCCGCGGCCCCCCTGCTGCTGCTCGCCGCGACCCTGTGGACCGCCCTGCTGCTCCAGGCCTTCGGGGTCGCCTGGCCCCCGGCCGCCCTCTGCACGGCGGCCGCCGCCGGGGCGGGCGCCGCCACCCTGCTCGGCCGGTCCCAGGGGCCGCCCGCGCTGGCCCTGGCCTGCGGCCTCGCCGCGACGGCCCTGGCCGCCTGCACCCTGCGGATCCTGGGCCGCCCGGCCCGCCACGCCTGACCACCGCACCCCGCTCACCCCCGTACGCCCAGCCAACCCACCTGAAAGGTGCACCAGTTGACCACCGCACCGCTCGCCGCCGTCACCGGAGCCGAGGGCTTCATCGGCTCCCACCTCACCGAGGCCCTCGTGGCCCGCGGCTACCGGGTCCGCGCCATGGCCCAGTACAACTCCTTCTCCTCGTACGGGTGGCTGGAGACCCTGGCCCCGGACGTCCTCGACCAGGTGGAGATCGTCCTCGGGGACGTCCGCGACCCCGGATCCGTCCGCGGCCTCCTCGAAGGCGCCGAAGCCGCCTACCACCTGGCCGCCCTCATCGCGATCCCGTACTCCTACCGGGCCCCCCACAGCTACGTCGACACCAACGTGACCGGCACCCTCAACGTGCTCGAAGCCGTCCGCGCCCTGGGCACCCCCCGCCTCGTGCACACCTCCACCAGCGAGACGTACGGCACCGCGCAGACCGTGCCGATCACCGAGGACCACCCCATCAACACCCAGTCCCCGTACGCCGCTTCCAAGGCCGGCGGCGACCGGCTGGCCGACAGCTACCACGCCAGCTTCGAGACCCCGGTGGTCACGCTGCGCCCGTTCAACACCTACGGGCCCCGCCAGTCGATGCGCGCGGTGATCCCCACCGTCATCGGCCAGGTCGCCGCCGGGGAACGCGTCATCACCCTCGGGGACCTGCGCCCCACCCGCGACTTCAGCTTCGTCAAGGACACCGCGCAGGCCTTCCTCGCCGCGGGCACCGCACCGGCCGAGCGGGTCGTGGGCCGCACCTTCAACTCCGGTACCGGCGGCGAGATCTCCGTCGCCGACCTGGTCACCCTGATCGGCAAGGTCATGGACGTCCCCATCGAGGTCCGCGAGGACACCGAGCGGCTGCGCCCGCCCGCCTCCGAGGTGATGCGGCTGGTCGCCGACGCGAGCCGGCTCACCGCCGCCACCGGCTGGCGGCCGGCCCACACCCTCGACGAAGGCCTCGCGCACACCGTCGAGTTCTTCCGCGACCCGGCCAACCTGGCCCGCTACAAGACCGGCATCTACAACATCTGAGCGTCGGGCGCGCCGCCGACGTTCTCCACCAACCCCACGTCACCCACCTCCCCCCACCCAACCCCTAGGAGGAGACCCATGTACGCAGTGATCCTGGCGGGCGGCAAGGGCGTCCGGCTGCGGCCCTACACCACGGCCCTGCCCAAGCCGCTCGTGCCCATCGGCGACCAGCACGCCATCCTGGAGATCGTGCTGCGCCAGCTGTCGGGCGCCGGCTTCACCCGGTGCACCATCGCCATCGGGCACCTCGGCGAGATCATCCGGGCCTACGTCGGCGACGGCTCCCAGTGGGGGATGAGCGTCGACTACGCCACCGAGGAGAGCCCGCTCGGCACCATGGGCCCCCTGCTCAACCTGCGCGACCGCCTCCCCGAGCACTTCCTCGTGATGAACGGCGACGTGCTCACCGACCTCGACTACGCCGACGTGCTGCGCAGCCACGAGGCCTCCGGCGCGCCGCTGACCATAGCGACGTACCCGCGCAAGGTGCACATCGACTTCGGGGTGCTCACCACCGACGCCAGCCGGGTCGTCGGCTTCACCGAGAAGCCCAGCATGGACTACCACGTCTCCATGGGGGTGTACGGTCTGAGCCGCTCCACCCTCGACACCTACACGCCCGGCCTGCCGCTGGGCTTCGACGAGCTCGTCCTCGACCTGCTGGGCGCCCAGAACCCGCCCCACTCCTACGCGTTCGACGGCTACTGGCTCGACATCGGGCGGCCCGACGACTACGACCGGGCCAACGCCGAGTTCACCAGCCGCAAGTCCTTGCTGCTCAAGGGAGCCTGAGCACCTCATGCGCATTCTCGTCCTGGGCCGGACCGGCTACCTGGGCGCCCATGTCGCCGACCGCCTGCGCGCCCTCCCGGGCGCGCGGGTGCTCGACGGCGGACGCTCGCCCGGCGCCGACTTCGGCATCGACCTCGCGGCCGACCGGCCGCAGCGGCTGGCGGCCGTCCTGACCGCCGCCGCGCCCGACGCGGTGGTCAACTGCGCGGGGGCGACCGGCGGCGACGCCCTGACCCTCGCCGAGGCCAACGCCCGCGGCCCCGCCGCCCTGTGCGTCGCGCTGCGCAAGGCGGCTCCGGAGGTACGCCTGGTGCACCTGGGCTCGGCGGCCGAATACGGGCCCGGCACGCCCGGCACCCGGGTCACCGAGTCGGCCGCCACCCACCCGGTCGGCCCGTACGGGGCCACGAAACTGGCCGGCACCCTCGCCGTCACCTCCTCCGGACTGGACGGCGTGGTCCTGCGGATCGGGAACCCGGTGGGGCCGGGCGCCCCGACCGTCGGACTGCCGGGGCGGATCGCCGCACTGCTGCGCGAGGCCGGACCCGACCCCGAGGCGGTGCTGCGGCTGGGCGACCTGTCCGCGCACCGCGACTTCGTGGACGTCCGCGACGTGGCCGACGCGGTGGCGCTCGCCGTCACCGCCCCCGGCCCGCTGCCGCCCGTCCTCAACATCGGCGCCGGCCGGGCCGTCCCCGTCCGCGACCTCGTACGGGGTCTCGCCGAACGGGCGGGGTTCCGGGGGCGGATCGAGGAGGAGGCCGCCGGCTCGGCCCGCTCCGCGCAGGTGTCCTGGCAGTGCTCCGACGTCACCGCCGCCGCCGAGGCCCTCGGCTGGCGTCCCGTCCACGGCCTCGGCGACTCGCTCGCCGCGCTGTGGGCGGCGACGGCCCCGGCGGGAACCCTGACGCCATGACCCTGCTCGTTCCGCTGTACGTCCACCCCGCCGAGGACCCCGGGGCCTGGCACCGGCTGATCACGGGCGCCGCCGGGACCTACGGGGTGGTGCTCAACCCGGCCGACGGGCCGGGGGAGCGCCCCGACCCGGCGTTCGCCGCCGCGGCCGCCGCGCTGCGGACGGCCGGAGCCCGCCTCCTCGGCTACGTGGACACCCTGTACGGGGCGCGCGGACAAGTCGAGGTCGTCCACGAGATGTGCCGCTACCAGGAGTGGTACGCCGTCGACGGCTGCTTCCTCGACCGGATGGCCGCCACCCGGGAGGAACTGCCCGGCGCCCGACGGATGATCCGCTCGCTGCGCCGGCTGGGCGCGAAACCCGTCGTGCTGAACCCGGGCGTCCACCCCGTGGCCGGCTACGTCCGCCTCGCGGACCTGACCGTCACCTTCGAGGGCCACTGGTCCACGTACGTCTCCTCCTTCACCCGGCCCGCCTGGACGGCGCGGCACGCCCCCGAGCGGTTCTGCCACCTCGTCTACGGGGTGCCCGACGCCCTGGTCCCGCTCGCCGTCCGCACCGCGCACGAACGCGGCGCCGCGGTCAGCGGGCCGGTGACGGGCGAACTCCCCAACCCATGGAAACAGCCGACCCCCGCACTCACCGGGATGGAACCATGAGCCCCACCCCGCCGGCCCGCCCCGGCCTTCCGGCCCGAACCCTCCTGCTGGCCGCCGTGACGGCACTGGTCCTCGCGGGCTGCTCCACCACGGGCGACGAGGACGACGACGCCGCACCCGACCCGTCGGGCCCGACCGCGAGCCGGGGGACGGGGCCCGCCTCGCCCGGCCCCGCCCCCTCCGACTCCCCGACCGCCCCGGCCCCCTCGGGCCCTCCCTCCGGAGCCTCCCCTTCCGCCCCCGGTGGCCAGGGGAAACCCCGCTGGCAGCCCCAGCCCGGCCTGGCCTGGCAGTGGCAGCTCGACGGACGCTCGGACCCCTCGGTCGACGTGCCCGTCTACGACATCGACGGCTTCGAGAACTCGAAGGAGGACGTGGACCGGCTGCACCGCGACGGCCGCAAGGTCATCTGCTACGTCAACGTCGGCGCCTGGGAGGACTTCCGGCCGGACAAGGACGCCTTCCCCACCAGCCTGTTCGGCAAGCCCAACGGCTGGAAGGGCGAGCGCTGGCTGGACATCCGCCGCACGGACGTGCTCCGCCCGCTCATGGAACGGCGCTTCGACATGTGCCGGGACAAGGGCTTCGACGCGGTGGAACCCGACCTGGTGGAGGCGTACGGCAACGACAGCGGCTTCCCGCTGACGGCGGAGCACCAGCTCGCCTACAACCGCATGATCGCCGAGATCGCGCACGCGCGCGGGCTCGCGGTCGGCCTCAAGAACGACCTGCCGCAGATCCCCCAGCTCGAAGGCGCCTTCGACTTCGCGGTCAACGAGGAGTGCGCCCAGTTCGGCGAGTGCGCCGCGCTCAGCCCCTTCATCAAGGCGGGCAAGGCGGTCTTCCACGTCGAGTACAAGGGGAACCCCTCGAACTTCTGTCCCGAGGCCCGCAAGCTCAACCTCTCCACGATGCTGAAGAACCAGGAACTGGACACCTGGCGCAAGCCCTGCTGACCGCGCCGCGCGGCGGACCGCGTCAATCACGGGCCGCCGCGTCATCCCACCAACCCGCACGGAGGTGAACGGGGCGGACGCCCGCCCGGATTCCAGTGCCGGCGGGGCGCGCGCGGGGGTGGTGCGCGGGGCGCGCTCCGGAGCGGGCGCCCCGGTGCGCCGGGGGCGCCCCCGTTCGGTGCCACCATGCGTCGCGGACACGGGTCATGCGACGAGAGGTTGGAACGTGACGCCTCAGGCGACCGGGAACCCCACCCGGCAGCTCTCCGACGGACAACGGAAGAACACCCCGGTCACCGGCGGAGCCCCCGGCGACCCCGACACCGCCGGGACCCCCGGCACCTGCGGCGGCGCGGGAACCGTGCGCCCCGGGCCGCGCCCGGCCACGGCCTCCGGGCGCACCGACACCGAACTCCTCATCGCCGCCTCGGTCCTGCTCGCCGACGCCGCCCTCGCCGCCAGACGGGCCGGGGCCGACCTCACCGGAGCCCTGACCGGCGGCCGCTTCGCCCTCCAGGCCCTGCGCCGCCCCACCTGGGCCGTCGGCACCGCGCTGTCCTGCGTACGGGCCCTGACCGAACCGGCCGGACTCGGCTTCGGGGCCAACGGCGGCGTCGTCGGCGAACTCGCCCGGATCGCGGGCAACGTGACGCGCCGCCGGCCCGCCGCCGTCGCCCTGGCGGTGGACGCCTTCGCCCTGCGCATCGAGGCAGCCACCGTCACCCACCCCAACCTGGACTCCGCCCCCGCCCGCCGCCTCACCGCCGCCCTCGTCGCCGGCGACCGGCTGGAGGCCGTCCGCGCCCTGCACGCCCTGGTCGAACGGCTCGGCGTCACCCGGGCCCTGACCACCGTCAGCCCCGTCATCATGGAACTGCTGGCGCTGACCGGACTGCTGGACGAGAACCCCGTCAACGACGAGTTCTCCTGGGTCACCCTCGCCGGAGGGGTCCCCACCACCGACCCGTTCCTCGGCCTGCCCAGTTCGCTCCTCGCCCTCCTCAACCCCGGCCCCGGCCGGGCCGAACGCGCCGAGCCGGACCCGATCCTCGCCAAGGTCCTCGGCACCTCCCGCAACGACATCGTCAGCTACGTCAACGACATCGGCGCCCTCGGCAACCACGGCCTGGTCCTCCTGCGCCGCGTGGCCTGCGCGGACGGCGCGCAGCGGCACGTGCTGCTGCTGCCCGGGACCAGCTTCGCCCTCCTCAGCAACAGCACCCCGCAGGACCTGATCGGCGCCTTCGACGGCTGCCTGCGCACCGACACCACCTACACCCGGGCCGTGAAGAAGCTGCTGCGGCGAGCCGGGGTGCCGGCGGGCTCCGAGCTGATGCTGGTCGGGCACAGCCTCGGCGGCCTGACCGCGATGAACCTGGCCTCCGACCCGGACGTGGCCTCCGAGTACCGGGTCACCCACGTGATCACCCTCGGCTCCCCGATCGACAACAAGCGGCCCGCCGACCACACCACCCGGGTCGTCAGCCTGGTCAACAAGCACGACGTGATCCCGATGCTGGACGGCCGCGGCCCGGCCTCCCCGAACGACATCCCGGAGAGCTGGGTGGAACTGGCCTGGCTCGACGAGACCTACGACTACCCCCTCTCGCACGCCCCGCAGGCCTACTCGGACAGCCTGCGCGGCGAACTGGCCCCCTACCGCGAGCGGGTCAACGCACTGATCGCCCGCTACGACGGCGAGATCACCGCCAACCAGCCCTACATGCTCCGCGACCGGTGACCCGCCCCGAACCCGGGCCCGCCCCCGCGCCCGGCCCCGCGCCACGACCCGCATCCGCCCTACGGCCCGTGCCCGCGCCCGGGTCCGCGCCCGGCCCCGCTCCCGGCCCTGTGCTCGCGTGCGGCCCTGTGCCCACGCCCGGCCCCGTGCCCACGCCCGGCCCTGTGCTCGCGCGCGGCCCTGTGCCCGCGTCCGGCCCCGTGCCCGCGTCCGGTCCCCATCCCGCGTCCGCGTGCGGCCCCGTGCCCGCGCCCGACCCCGACCCCGAGCCCGCGTCCGGATCCGCGTCCGCGTCCGGTCCCGAACCCGCTGCCGAACTCGGGGCCGTCCGCGAGTACGAACCCGGCCCCGTGACCCCGTCCGTGACCCCGTGTGACCCGAGGGAGAACGCCCCCCGATGACCACCCCCGCCACCGCCTGGCCGCTGGAGAACGCGGTGTTCAGCGCGGCCATGCTCGCCCACCGCCTGCCCTGGGCCGACGCCCCCGCCCGCGCCCTCGGGCTGGACTCCCTCACCCGCGAGGGCGCCGCCCGGGGGGTCCTCGCCCACCTGCGCCGCAGCCGCTCCGGGCGCCCCGTCCGGCTGCGCACCCCGTTCGGCTCGTTCCTCGTCCCGCTCGGCCCGGCCGACACCACGGGGCTCCTCGCCGCGGCCGCCGCCGCGGACGCCCTGGCCCCCGCCGTCCGCCTCGACGCGGCCGGGCGCCGGCACGGCCTGCACCCCCACGTCCCGCTCCCGCCGGACTCCGCCCCGCCCGTGGCGGACTTCGCCGGACCGCTGGCCGAGGAACTCCGGCGGGTGGCCGGAGCCCGCCGCGACGACCACGCCCTGCCCTGGGAGCTCTGGCGGCCCGGGCTGCTGCGCGCCGCACGCCGGGTGGTGGCGGGCGCGGCCGCCGCGGACGACACCCTGCTCAGCGAGGTCCTGCTGAGGACCGCCGCGGCCGCCGGCAGCCGCGCCCACGACGGCAGGGCTGCCGCACTGCGC
>NZ_JBHVUQ010000092.1:19453-29849 GCF_042884105.1 Streptomyces sp. NPDC058157 | reverse complement strand
CCCTACCCGCCCTTCACCCGTTCTCTGGGGGCTCCGCCCCCAGACCCCCGCGCCTCAAACGCCGGCGGGGCTGGATTTCGCGCAGCGAACTTCCAGCCCGCGCGGCGATTGTGCGCACCGGGCGCGGAGCGCACGTACGGGGTCCGGGGCTCGCCCCGGGAAACGGAGAAAGGGCGGGGCGGGGAGAGGCTCCGCGTAGCGGTGCCCCGGCCCCGCCCCGCCCCGGTACTACAGGGCCACGCCCAGCAGGGCGTCCACCGTGCGGGAGACCAGGCCGGGGGCCGTCTCGTCCGTCTCGTCGGAGGCCAGCTGCGCCTCGACCCAGCGGTCGACGGCAGCCAGAGCCGCCGGGGCGTCGAGGTCACGGGCCAGCGCCTCGCGGACCTCCTCCACCACCGCGTCCGCCGGGACCCCGTCCGGGCGGGAGACGGCCGCGCGCCAGCGGGCCAGGCGGGCCTGCGCCTCCGCGAGGACGGCGTCGGTCCACTCCCAGTCCGCCCGGTAGTGGTGCGAGAGCAGCGCCAGGCGGATGGCCGCCGGGTCGACGCCGGCCCGCCGCAGGGCGGAGACGAAGACCAGGTTGCCCTTGGACTTCGACATCTTCTCGCCGTGCAGGGCGACCATGCCCGCGTGGACGTACGCCTTGGCCATCGGGAACTCGCCCGTCAGCGCGTGCGCGTGGGAGGCGCCCATCTCGTGGTGCGGGAAGGCGAGGTCGGAGCCGCCGCCCTGGATGTCGAAGCCCATGCCCAGGTGTTCCAGGGCGATGGCCACGCACTCGATGTGCCAGCCCGGCCGGCCGGGGCCCAGCGAGGCGCCGTCCCAGCTCGGGTCGCCGGGGCGGGCGGCCATCCACAGCATCGGGTCCAGGGGGTTCTTCTTGCCCGGGCGGTCCGGGTCGCCGCCGCGCTCCGCGGACAGCAGCCGCATCGCCTGGGCGTCGAGGTGGGAGACCCCGCCGAAGTGCGGGTCGGACTCCACGGAGAAGTAGATGTCGCCCTCGAGTTCGTACGCGGCGCCCGCGTCGCGGAGCCGCTCGACCAGCGGCACGATGCCGGGTATGGCCTCGACGGCGCCGATGTAGTGCTGCGGGGGCAGCATCCGCAGGGCGGTCATGTCCTCGCGGAAGAGGGCGGTCTCGCGCTCGGCGAGCTCGGTCCAGTCGTGCCCGTCGCGCAGCGCCCGCTCGAGCAGCGGATCGTCCACGTCCGTGACGTTCTGGACGTAGTGGACCTGGCGCTTGTTGTCGAGCCACACGCGCTGGACGAGGTCGAACGCGTTGTAGGTCGCCGCGTGACCGATGTGGGTCGCGTCGTACGGGGTGATTCCGCAGACGTAGAGGCGGGCGACGGGACCGGGGTCGACGGTGACCGTCGCCTGGGTCGCGGTGTCGTGGATCTGGAGGTCGCGGCCCTTGCCGGGCAGGGCGGGGACCTCAGAAGCGGGCCAGGCATGCATGCTTCGAGCCTAACCGGACGACTGTTCCGGAAACGAATGGGAGCAGCACTGTTGGCTTGATCGACACCCTTGCGCTTTGGCCGGATCTGTGCGTCCGTCCCCATCCGGCCTCTTCCGGCGCACGCCCTGCTCAGACGGGCGGCCAGGGGATCGACGGCCACTGCCCGGAGGGCTTCGGATGCGTCCCGCTGCGCAGCAGGAGGGCCACACGGGCCCGTACGGCGGCCAGCTCGGCGGGGGTGATCAGTTCGGCCAGCCGGGTGGTCAAGGGGGCGTCCTCGGCCAGCTGGGCCTCCAGGGAGGTCAGCACGGAGCGCGCCTCACCGGTCAGCGGTTCCCCCGCCCAGCCCCAGAGCAGGGTGCGGAGCTTGTCCTCGGAGTGGAAGGTCACACCGTGGTCGATCCCGTAGAGGCGGCCGTCGGGCGCGGGGAGCAGGTGGCCGCCCTTGCGGTCGCCGTTGTTGATCACGGCGTCGAGGACGGCGAGCCGGCGCAGGCGGGGGTCGTCGGCGTGGACGAGCAGGGCCGTGCGGCCCTCCCCGACCTCGGCGAGTGCGACCGCCTTCCAGCCCTCCCCCGCCTCCTCCCCCTCCACCAGCGCGAGGAGCTGCGGCTCGGGCTGTTCTCCGGCGTCGATCCAGTGCTGCACCATGCCCTCTCCGTAGGGGCCGTCGCGCAGCACGGTCGTGGGCACCAGCCCCCAGCCGGTGGCCTCGGAGACGAGGTAGGCGGCGCGCTCGCGGCGGGCGAGGTTGCCGTCGGGGAAGTCCCACAGCGGCCGCTCGCCCTTGACGGGCTTGTAGACGCATTCCGCGCTGCGGCCCTCGTAGGCCACGGTGCACAGCAGCACGGCGTTGGAGGCCTCGGCGATCCGGCCGCGGACGGTGAGCTCACCGCGGGTGAGCAGCTCCTCTATCGGGGTCACGGCGCTCACACCTGGCGCCGGTACCCGTTCTGGCGGGGGCACACGTGCCCCTCGGGGTCCAGGGGCAGGCTGCACAGCGGGCACGGCGGGCGGCCGGCGTTGACCACGTCGAGGGCGCGCTTGGCGAAGGCCCGGGCCTGGGCGCCGGAGAGCCGCACGCGCAGCATGGGCGGGCCGTTCTCCTCGTCCTGGAGCAGCCGCTCCTCGGCCTCGGCGAGGTCCTCCTCGGAGTCGGCGTCGAGTTCGACCAGCGCCTGGGCCTCGACGATCATCCGCTGCTGTTCGCCGTCCCACGCCAGCGCCATCGTGCCGACGCGGAACTCCTCCTCGACGGGGACGTCCAGGGGGGCGGTGTCGGCGGCCTCGGTGGTCGCGACGGCCGGGACGGGGGCGTTGCCCCCGGTGCGGCGCACGACCTCGTCCAGCAGCTCGTCCATCCGCTCGGCCAGCGCCGCGACCTGGGTCTTCTCCAGGGAGACGCTGGTGACGCGGGGGCCCTGGGAGGCCTGGAGGAAGAAGGTGCGACGTCCAGGCAGACCGACGGTGCCCGCCACGAAGCGGTCCGGCGGGTCGTAAAGGAACACCTGACGGGGCACGACCGGTCTCCAAGTCTGGGGCGGGGGCAGGGCTGCGCACGTGTGTGGGCCCTGCCACCCTACTGCGCCGCCCGATCAGGCCGCGCCCGCGCCGCCGCCCACGACGGCGTTGCCGCCGCCCTCGGCCGCGTTCTCCGCGGGGGGCGCCGCGGCCGGGATGAGCGGGGCGAGGTCGCCCGTGTCTCCGAGGCGCAGCAGGAAGGGCCGGCTGGGGGTGTAGCGGATCGCGGTGACCGAGCAGGGGTCGACGTGGACGCGCTGGAACAGGTCGAGGTGCATGCCGAGGGCGTCGGCGACGACGGACTTGATGATGTCGCCGTGGGAGCACATCAGGAAGACGGCGTCGGCGCCGTGCTCCTCCTCGATCCGTGCGTTCCATTCGCGGACGGCGTCCACGGCGCGGTTCTGCATGGCGCGCATGGACTCGCCGCCGGGGAAGGCGGCGGCGGAGGGGTGCTGCTGGACGATCTTCATGAGGGGTTCGTCGGCGAGCTCGGAGAGCTTGCGGCCCGACCAGTCCCCGTAGTGGCACTCCCCGATGCGCTCGTCGGTGTGCAGGGGCAGGCCGGGGCGGGCCTCCAGCAGCGGGGCCAGGGTCTCCCGGCAGCGCTGGAGCGGGCTGCACACGGCGGCGGCGAGGGGCACCCCGTCGAGCCGCCCGGGCAGCGCGGCGGCCTGGGCGGCGCCCCGTTCGTCGAGGGCGACCCCGGGGGTCCAGCCGGCGAGCAGCCCGGCGGTGTTGGCGGTGGACCGCCCGTGTCGTACGAGGATCAGCGTGGCCATGGGAGCCAGCCTAAGCGGTGCGGCCGACGTGCGGGCGGGCGGCGATGGGGGAAGAATGCCCCGCGTGATTGTGGACTGCGCCATGTACCGGGACGGCCGGCGCTCCGAGGCCCCGGGGGACCTTTCGGAGGCCCTGGCCCAGGCGCGCGCGGTGGGTGACGCGTTCCTGTGGATCGGCATGTACGAGCCGACGGAGCAGGAGTTCGACCACGTCAGCCACGAGTTCGGGCTGCACAAGCTGGCGGTGGAGGACGCGCTGACCGCGCACCAGCGGCCGAAGCTGGAGGTGTACGACGACTCGCTGTTCGTCGTCCTCAAGCCGGTGATGTACGACGACGACGCGGACACGGTGACCACGGGCGAGCTGATGCTGTTCATCGGCGACTCCTTCGTGGTGACGGTCCGGCACGGCGAGGGGGCCGCGCTGGCGGCGGTGCGGCGGCGGCTGGAGCACGAGCCGGAGGTGCTGCGGCACGGGCCCACGGCGGTGCTGTACGCGGTGTCCGACGCGGTGGTGGACCACTACATCGAGGTGGCGGCCGAGCTGCAGGCGGACCTGGAGGAGCTGGAGGCGGAGGTGTTCGCCCCGCAGGCGGCGGACACCCGGAACACCGCGTCGCGGATCTACGGGTTCAAGCGGCAGGTGCTGGAGTTCCGCCGGGCGACGAGCCCGCTGTCGCAGCCGATGGACCGGCTGGCCTTCGGGAACGTGCCCTTCGTGCACGACCACGCCAAGCCGTTCTTCCGTGACGTCGCCGACCACCTGACGAAGGCGAACGAGTACGTCGAGGGCCTGGACCGGCTGCTGTCGGACGCGCTGGCCGCGCACCTGGCGCAGATGGGGGTCCGGCAGAACGACGACATGCGCAAGATCTCCGCCTGGGCGGCCATGGCGGCCGTCCCGACGATGGTCGCGGGGATCTACGGGATGAACTTCGACCACATGCCGGAGCTGCGGGAGTGGTGGGGCTACCCGGCGGTGCTGGTGCTCATGGCGGGTCTGTGCCTGGGGCTGCACCGGATGTTCAAGCGGCGCGGCTGGCTGTGAGCGCCTGCGGGCTCAGGCGAAGCCGGGCGCGGGGACGGGCCTGCCGCCCAGCGGGTCCGTGCGCTCGGGCGGGCGCAGTGCCACCATGCGGTGCCAGCCGCTGAAGCGCTCGTACGCGTAGGTCCCGCGGATGCCGGCGGCGAGGGCGGCGGCCTTGGGCGCGGGCCAGCGCAGGAGCCGGCCCATGCGGTCCATGACGGCGAGGCTGACGTCCCGGTGGACGGCGATCTCGGCGAGGGCGCTCTCGCGCAGGACGCGGTGGATGGTCCGGCCGTGTCCCGCGCGGGCCAGGCGCAGGAGTTCCTCGTGGCAGTAGGCGAGGTGGTTGTCCTCGTCGTGGCTGATCACCTTCACGGCCTTGCCGATCTCGGGGTGGCCGCCGAAGTGGCGCAGGAGCATGTCCATCTGGTCGGCGGCCCGCTGCTCGGTGACCCGGCTGTGCGCGAGGTAGACGACGATGTCCTCCTCGCCCAGCGGCTCGTCGCGGCGCAGCTTCTCGTGGGCGAGGCCGATGCCGCGGCGTTCGAGGAGCATCGTGTAGTCGGTCTCGGGCGGTACGGGGACGGCGGGCAGGCCGCGTCTGCGCAGCAGGGCGCGGAAGATCCGGCCGTGCTTGTCCTCGTCGGCGCCGTGCCGGGCGATCTTGGGCGCGAGGTGGCGCATGCCGTCGGGGACGAGGGCGGCGATCCTGGCGTTCTCCCAGCCGCCCTGCGACTCCCCGCTGGCGGCGATGGAGCAGAACAGCTGGAAGGCGTCGTCGCTGTCGACGATCTCCTGGAACAGGCTGCGTGCGGAGAGCATGGAACGAGTCAAATGCGGATGGAGCGGGCGGGCAACCGAGGGGTGCCGCGACTCGGCCGAATGAACGAAACCGCGGCCCGCACCGCGGGGCGTAACCCCGCGGGCGGGCCGCGCGTTGTTCGCTGTGTCGGCCGTGGCGGGGAAGACCCCCCGAGCCCCCACCACGGCCGCAGGCTTCCTTCCGGCGCCGCCCTCGCATCCGTCGCGCGGGCGGCGCGGGTGCGTCAGGCCAGGCCGGCCAGCTCCAGGGCCTCGGTGCCGGCGCGCAGGGCGGTGAGCCGCTCGTCCAGGGTGAAACCGGCCGGGGCGAGCGTGAGGGTGGTGACCCCGGCGTCGGCGTAGGCCCGCATCCCGTCGGCGATGCGCTCCACCGAGCCGAGCAGGGTGGTGGAGTCGATCAGCGAGTGCGGGACGGCGGCCGCCGCGGCCGTCTTGTCGCCGCCCAGGTACTTGGCCTGGATCTCGGCGGCCTCCTTCTCGTACCCCATCCGCTGGGCGAGCTGGTTGTAGAAGTTCTGCTTGGGGCTGCCCATGCCGCCGACGTACAGGGCGGTGTAGGGGCGGAACATGTCCGCGAGGGCGGTCACGTCCTCGCCGACGGCCAGCGGCACGGTCGGGCAGACGTCGAAGCCGTCCATGGTCAGTCCGGCCTTCGCGCGGCCCGTGCGGATGTGGCGCAGGGCCGTCTCCTCCAGGTGCTCGGCGGCCGGGAAGATCAGCAGGGCGCCGTCGGCGATCTCGCCGGTCTGCTCCAGGTTCTTGGGGCCGATGGCGGCGATGTAGAGCGGGATGTGCGGGCGCTCGGGGTGCACGGTCAGCTTCAGCGGCTTGCCGGGGCCGCCGGGCAGCGGGAGGGTCCAGTGCTCGCCCTCGTAGCTGAGGCGCTCGCGGCTCATGGCCTTGCGGACGATGTCCACGTACTCGCGGGTGCGGGCGAGGGGCTTGTCGAACTTGACGCCGTACCAGCCCTCGGAGACCTGGGGGCCGGAGACGCCGAGGCCCAGGCGGAAGCGGCCCTTGGTGAGGGAGTCCAGGGTGGCGGCGGTCATGGCCGTCATCGCGGGCTGGCGGGCCGGGATCTGGAAGATGGCCGAGCCGACGTCGATCCGCTCGGTCTGGGCGGCGACCCAGGCCAGTACGGTCGCCGCGTCGGAGCCGTAGGCCTCGGCCGCCCAGCAGACGTCGTAGCCGAGGCGGTCGGCCTCCTGGGCGACGGCGAGGTTGTCGGCGTCCATGCCCGCACCCCAGTAGCCGAGATTGATGCCGAGCCGCATGTGTCGTCCCCTTACGATGTGCCGGTTTACCGATCAGTAACGTAGGTCTGCGCAGGGACTCTAGCGCGCCCGACGGCCTCGCGGCAGTGCCCCAGTAGTCTCAGCGGTCATGGAGCAGAGGCATCTCGGCCGCACCGGACTGCGCGTCTCCCGGATCGGCCTCGGCACCCTGACCTGGGGCCGCGACACCGGCGAGGAAGCCGCCGCCGAGCAGTTGAAGACGTTCTGGGAGGCGGGCGGCACGCTGGTCGACACGGCCGACGTGTACGGCGACGGGGAGTCGGAGTACCTCCTGGGCCGGCTGGTGAACGGCCTCGTACCGCGCCGGGACCTGGTCATCGCCACCAAGGCGGGCAGCGTCCCGGACCCGGGCCGGCGCTTCAACGGCTCGCGCGGGCACCTCCTGTCCGCCCTGGACGACTCCCTGGACCGCCTCGGCACCGACCACGTCGACCTGTGGCAGATCCACGCCTTCGACCCGGACACCCCCCTCGACGAAACCCTCCAGGCGCTGGACCTGGCGGTGACCAGCGGACGGGCCCGCTACGCCGGGGTGTCGAACTTCAGCGGCTGGCAACTGGCGAAGGCGGCGACCTGGCAGCTGGCGGCGCCGGGGGTGCGGACCCGGCTGGCCTCGACGCAGATGGAGTACTCCCTGCTCCAGCGCGGGGTGGAACGGGAGGTCCTCCCGGCGGCCCTGGACCTGGGCGTCGGCCTGCTCCCCTCCTCCCCGCTCGGCCGGGGCGTCCTCACCGCCAAGTACCGCGAGGGCACCCCGGCGGACTCCCGGGGCGCGTCGGCGTCCCTGGCGGCCTTCGTGGAGCCGTACCTGGACGAGGCGGCGGGCCGGATCGTGGACGCGGTCGTCACGGCCGCCCAGGGCCTCGCGGTCACCCCGCTCCAGGTGGCCCTCGCCTGGGTCCGCGACCGCCCCGGGGTGGCCGCCCCCATCGTCGGCGCCCGCACGTCGGCGCAGCTCGCGGCGGCGCTGTCGGTGGAGGCCCTTAGTCTTCCGGAGGAGATCCGCCGGGCGCTGGACGACGTGTCCGCACCCGTGCACCGCTACCCCGACCAGGACTGGAGCACGCTGTGAGCACGGACCCCGAGACGACCCCCGAGGCCACACCCCCGGGAGCGCAGCCGGAGGCCTCCGGCACACCGGGGGCCGAAAACCAGCCCGGCCCGGAACCGGCGGCCGCGCCCGGCCCCGACCCGGAACCGGACCCCACCGAGGCCCGGACCGGGTCCGACTCCGGCGCCGCCGGGGCCGAGGCGGAGGCGGGGGCGGGCCCGGGTGCGCCCTCCGGCGAGCCTGACGGCGCCGAGCCCGGCGCAGCCGGGGCGGAGGCGGACGGGGCGGAGGCGGACGGGGGGCCGGGGGCGGAGCCTCCGGTTTCGGGAAGGGGCGGGGTGGGGGAAAGCCCCGCAGGGACCGACGCGGAGGCCGGCTCCGCCAAGGGCACCGCCGAGGCGGCTCCGGAGCTCAGCGAGGCTCAGGCCGAGTTGGCCGCGCAGCGGGTCGAGCGGGAGCGGATCGCGCGGCGGAAGGCCGAGCGGGAGCACCCCGTCGACGCGGGCGGCAAGCTCAGCGGCCGGGCCGCCGACCTGCTGGCCGCCGTACGGGCCGTGGAGAGCGGGGCCAAGGCGCCCGCGCCGACCTTCGACGAGGCTCCGGCCGCGCCCCGCCGGGCGGCGGCCCCCGCGCCCCCGCAGCCCCGCCCGCAGGCCCCCGTCCGGGCCGTCGGGGACGTCGCGGCCGTGCGGGCCGTGCTGGCGCGCGGCGGGGCCCCCGAGGCGCTGGCCGGGCCGGCCGCCGAGGCCCTCGGCGAGGGTGCGGCCGAGCGGCTCGCCGAGGACCCCTGGCGGCTGCTGGCCGTCCCCGGGGTGCGCCCGGCGCAGGCCGACGGTTTCGCCCGGGCCCTGCTCGGCCCCGCGGCCGGCCCCGCCGACGAGCGGCGCGGCGCCGCCCTGGTGGGCTGGCTGCTGGCGCAGGCCGCCGAGCGCGGCCACACCGCCCTGGAGGCCCCCGTGCTGGAGAAGGCCCTGGCCCAGTACGGGGCGCCGGCCCCCGCCGAGACCCTGGAGGCGGCGATCGGCGAGGGCGCGGTGCTGGTGTTCCACGAGCCGCTGGGCGAGCCCGTCGCGGAGGACGAGGAGCAGCCCGTGCGCGTGCTCGTGGGCCTGGAGGAGCACGCCCTGGCGGAGGAGAGCCTCGCCGACGGCCTGGCCCGGCTGGCAGCCACCTTCACGGCCCCGGCCGACTGGTCCGCGGCGGCGGCCGGCCCCGGCGCCGAGCTGGTCCGTGCCGTGGCCGCGGCCGGCCTCGTCACCCACACCGGCGGCGAGGCGGCCCGCGCCGAACCCCTGGCCCTGGCGGCGGCCGCCCGCGGGCTGGGCCTGCGCACCGTGCTGGCGGCGCACGCCCCCGCGCCCGGGGCGGTCACCGTGGCGGAGCTGCTGGCGGGGGCCCAGGGCCCCGGCCGGGACGCCGACGGCCGCTTCGAGCTGGACCTGCTGGTCGTCCTGGACGCCCCGCAGCTGGACGTGGAGGCGGCCGCGGCCCTGGTGGAGTCGGTGCCGGACGGGGCCCGGCTGGTGCTCTCCGGCGACCCCGGGGTACTCGGCTCGGCGGGGCCCGGCCGGGTGTTCGCCGACGTGCTGGCGGCCCGCGCCTTCCCCCACGTGAACTCCCGGACCCCGGACCCGGGCCCGATCGGCGAGCTGGTCTCGGGGATCGGGATCGGGGAGCTGAACCAGGTCGACGCCCCCGGCAAGGAGGTCGTCATCGTCCCGGTGCGCGACGCCGGCGAGGCCGTGCACCGCACCGTGCAGCTGGTGGCCGACTCGGTGCCGCGCGCCTTCGGCGTCCCGGCCGAGGACGTGCAGGTGGTCACCCCGGGCCACGGCGGCCCGGCGGGGGCCCGGGCGCTGAACGCGGCCCTCAAGGAGCGGCTGAACCCGGGGCCCGGCCGGTTCGCCGGCTTCGACCCGGGCGACCGGGTGGTCCACGTTCCGGCGCCCGGGCGGGCGGTGCCGGCCCGGGTCGTGTCGGCCGACGCCGAGGGGCTGCACCTGGACGCGGCCGGCACGCGGATCGTCGTACCGCAGGACCGGGTGGAGGCGCGGGTGCGCCACGGCTGGGCGGTGACGGCGCACCAGGCCGTCGGCTCGCGCTGGCCTGCGGTGGTCGTCGTGCTGCCGGGGGACGCGGCGCAGGCCCTGTCCCGGGACTGGGTGTACACGGCGTTCGGGCGGGCCGTGCGGCACCTGTCGGTGGTGCACGGCGTCGACCAGGCCCTGGCGCACGCGGTGGCCCAGGTCCCGCCCAAGCCGCGCACGACCCGGCTCACGGGCCTGCTGAAGGCGCTGACGGCCGCCCAGCAGGAGCAGGTGTAGGTGTAGGTGTAGGACGGACCCGTGCCGCCGCCGTCCCCCCCGGCCGGGGGGGGGCCCGGAACCCCGAGCCCCCGGGACGCGGCGCGGGGGCGGGGGGGGGGTGGGGGGGCGTGGT
>NZ_JBHVUQ010000092.1:0-19443 GCF_042884105.1 Streptomyces sp. NPDC058157 | reverse complement strand
AGCCGGTGTCGGTGTCGGTGTCGGACGGCCCCGTGCCGCCCCCGTCCCCGCGGGACGGCGGCGGCACGGTCCGCGCTCAGGCCGGGATCGGTCCGGAGGGCGCGGCGGGGCTGTCGTCGGCGTCGTCGGCGTCGTCGGCGTCGTCGGCGTCGTCCTCGAAGTACTCCGCGTCCTCGTCGAAGACGGAACTCACGTCGAACCGGTGCAGGACGTCCTGCGGATCGGTCTGCCCGAAGGGCGACCCCAGCCAGTCCCCCGGTTCCGCGACCTCCTCCAGCGCGGCGACCCAGAGGGTGGAGTCGCCTTCCTCCAAGCCGAAGTCCTTCGAGCGGGAGGCGATCTCGTCGGGCTCGTACTCCCCGAAGAGCACGCCGAGCGCTCCGCCCGTGCCTCCGTCGTCGATGAGTTCGGCGTCGCGGTCGTGCGCGGCGACGCGTTCGGCCTGGGCGATCAGCCGGGCCGGTTCGACGACGGCGTAGTCGCGGCGGATCAGCACGCTGAACGCGGCGGGTTCGGCGGGGCCGGTGTAGCGGGCCCCGGTCTCGGGCGTCGGGATCTCGAAGGGGGTGACCTCGTCGTAGCGGTCGTAGAGGAGTTCGTCGTACTCCTCGGCAGCGGCGGCGAGTTCGTTGAACGCGGCGTAGACGGCCGGGTCCTCGTCCCCGATCCTGCTCTCGACCGCGGCGAGGTGACGGTCGAGAGCGGCCTTGACCGCCTCGGCGGCGGCGCGTACCTCGGCAACAGTGGGCAGAGCGGCATCAGACATAGTGCAGACGCTATCCGTAGCGGGCCGGTGCCCGCACAATAGATCCGATGCCGGAATACGAATTCGTCGACGTGTACGTGCCCCGCGGGACGCCCCGCAAGGAGGCCACCCGCCTGCTGACCGATCATGCGGAATACGGGCATTGGGAGCTCGACCGCATGACCCTCTACCGGGACGGCAGCCGCCGCGCGCGGCTGCGCCGCCGGATCATCCGCCAGGTCAGAGCCACCTGGTGAGCCGGAGAGTGCCGGACACGCGGCGACGCGGACCCCGCCGGAGCGGGGCCCGCGTCGTGGTGGCGGACCGTCAGGCGGAGTTGCGGGCGCGCCGGTAGAGCACGGTTCCCGCCAGCAGCAGCCCGCCCGCGAGCGGGAGGCCGGCCGTCATGGCGTCACCGGCGCCGGTGGCGGCGAGCCCGCCGCCCGGTGCCGGTGCCGGCGCGGAGTGGCCGGCCGGGGTGGTGCCGCCGCCCGTACCGGAGCCGATGCCGGGGGTACCGGGGGTGCCGGTGCCGGGCGTACCCGTGCCGGGGGTACCGGGGGTGTGGCCGCCCGGGGTACCGGGGTTCTGCTGCCCGCCGCCCGGGGTCTGGCCGCCCGGGGTCCCGGGGGTACCGGTGCCGGGGGTGCCGGGCGTCTGGCCGCCCGGGGTGCCGGGGGTGCCGCCGCCCGGGGTGTGACCGCCCGGGGTGCCCGGATTGCCGCCCGGCGTACCGGGGTTTCCGGGGTTGCCCGGGTTTCCGGGGTTGCCCGGGTTTCCGGGGTGCTCCCCGCCGGGGTGGCCCGGGTGGTCCTCGTCGCAGTCGTCATCGCCGCCACCCGGGTTGCCGGGGTGCCCCGGGGTGCCCGGGTTGCCGGGGTGGCCCGGGTGCTGCGGTCCGTGCGAGGTGTTGGCGCAGCGGTTCCCGAAGGCCGGGTTCAGACCCCCCACCACCGTCACGGTGTTGCCGCAGGCGTTGACCGGTACGTCCACCGGTGCCTGCACGTTGTTCCCGGACAGCAGGCCCGGGGAGTTCGCGGCGTGCCCGGAGGCGCCGGAGTCCGCCTGGGCGTAACCGCCGCCGAGCGCGAGGACACCTCCCGCCGCCGCCATCGTGACCAGCGTCTTCCTCGTGACCCGCGTGACCCTCGTGACCTGAACCGGTCGTCGCATCTGTACTCGTCCCCTGGTGAGTGCGTTCGCGCGGCGCACAGGCTCTACGGGCTCCCCCGCCTGCCACGCCGGCATGATCTGGTTCCGGGCCGGAATGCCCGGCGGCCCCGGAGCGCTGGATTGCGCTCCGGGGCCAGAACTTCAGAAGCGTCAGGCGTTGACGCAGGTGTTGCCGAAGGCCGGGTTCAGCAGGCCGATCACGCTGACGGTGTTGCCGCAGACGTTGACCGGGATGTGGACCGGAACCTGCACGACGTTGCCGGACAGGACACCGGGGGAGCCGATGGCCGCACCCTGGGCACCGGCGTCGGCGGCAGCCATGCCCGCACCCGCGAGAACCAGACCACCGGTGGCAGCCGCAGCGGCGACAACCTTCTTGAGCATTGTTCCTCCTAGTAGGCAATGCGGTCCCAGCCGCGGACCGCACCACCTGTAACGAGGAGGGATCACCGGGGCTACGAGCGTATGAGCGCATTCACTCTTCTCAGTGGAATCCGCACACCTTCCCGAATCCCCGGCGTTAGGCGTTGTCGATGAAACGGTCGAGCACCCGTACGCCGAACTTCAGGCCCTCGACCGGGACCCGCTCGTCCACACCGTGGAACATGCCCGCGAAGTCCAGCTCCGGCGGCAGCTGGAGCGGCGCGAAGCCGAAGCAGCGGATGCCGAGGTCGTCGAAGGACTTGGCGTCGGTGCCGCCCGAGAGCATGTACGGCACGGCGCGCGCGATGGGGTCCTCGGCCCGGAGGGCGCCCTGCATGGCGTCGACGAGCTTCCCGTCGAAGTCCGTCTCCAGCGCCTTGTCGGCGTGCACGTCCTCCCGCTTCACGCGCGGGCCGAGGATCCGGTCGAGGTCGGCGAAGAACTCGTCCTCGTAGCCCGGCAGGAAGCGCCCGTCCACGTGGGCCGTGGCCTGGCCGGGGATGACGTTGACCTTGTAGCCGGCGCCGAGCATGGTCGGTGCGGCCGAGTTGCGCAGGGTCGCGCCGACCATCTTGGCGATCCCGCCGAGCTTGGCGAGGGTGGCGTCCATGTCGTCGGGGTCGAGCGGGGTTCCGAGGGCGTCCGAGAGTTCGTCGAGGAAGTGTCGAACGGTCTTCGTGACGCGGACCGGCCAGGTGTGGCGGCCGAGGCGCCCGACGGCCTCGCACAGCTCCGTGATGGCGTTGTCGGTGTTGGTCATGGAGCCGTGGCCGGCGGTGCCCTCCACCGTCAGCCGCATCCAGTGCATGCCCTTCTGGGCGGTCTCCACCAGGTAGAGGCGGAGGTTCTCGTTCACGGTGAAGGAGAAGCCGCCGACCTCGCCGATCGCCTCGGTGACCCCCTCGAACAGCCCGGGGTGCTTGTCCACGAGGTGCCGGGCGCCGTACGTGCCGCCCGCCTCCTCGTCCGCGAGGAAGGCCAGCACGATGTCGCGGGGAGGCTTGCGCCCGCTGCGCATGCGGTCGCGCACGACGGCCAGCGTCATCGCGTCCATGTCCTTCATGTCGACCGCGCCGCGGCCCCACACGCAGCCGTCGGCGATCTCGCCCGAGAACGGGTCGTAGGTCCAGTCGGCGGCGTTCGCCGGGACGACGTCGGTGTGCCCGTGGATCAGCAGGGCCGGCCGCGAGGGGTCCTCGCCCTCGATCCGGGCGACGGTCGAGGCGCGCCCCTTGTGCGATTCGAAGATCTGCGGCTCCAGCCCGACCTCGGCGAGCTTCTCGGCGACCCACTCGGCCGCCTTGCGCTCGCCGGGGCCCGAGTGGTCCCCGTAGTTGCTGGTGTCGATCCGGATGAGGTCCCGGCAGAGGTCGACGACCTCGTCCTGGCCCGAGACGGTCTTGCCCGCGGCCTCTGCGCTCACGCTGTTCCTCCCAAGGGTCACGTACGGATCACGTACCGGCTGGCTCCCATCCTCGCGCCCCCGGCGGCTCTCCCCAAGGGCGGTCCGCCGGCCAGAGGGGGGGTGATCGAGGACCCCGGACTGTTTGGTAATGTTTTCCACGTCGGAACGGCCGCGAGGTCGGGCCGCACACACCCGGTCCGGGTGGCGGAATGGCAGACGCGCTAGCTTGAGGTGCTAGTGCCCTTTATCGGGCGTGGGGGTTCAAGTCCCCCCTCGGACACAAGATGAGAAGGACCCCGCTCCGGCGGGGTCCTTCTTCGTCGTGCGGCCGGTGTTCCCGCCGGTCGGGGGTGGCGAGGACACCCCCGGAATGTTTGGTAATGTTTCACCTGTCGCCACGGCCGCCGAGGCCGGAACGACACACACCCCGTCCGGGTGGCGGAATGGCAGACGCGCTAGCTTGAGGTGCTAGTGCCCTTTATCGGGCGTGGGGGTTCAAGTCCCCCCTCGGACACACACTGAAGAAGGACCCCGCTCCGGCGGGGTCCTTCTTCGTTTTCCTCCGCCCCGCCGCCGTACGGGCCCTGGAGCGGCGAAGGGCCCCCGGGCGGGCCGGAAAGCCCTTCCCGGGGGCCCTGGAGGCCCGTGGGGGTCGTCAGTCGCGCGAGGCGGCGATCTCGTTCACCCGGCGGCGGACCAGGAACCAGCCGCCGACCAGGGCCGCGGCGATGCCCGGGAGGATCATCACGGTGGTGCGGCCGACGCCGCCGTCGCACCACATCAGCACGAGCACGGCCACCAGGAAGACCAGGGTGACGATCTGCGTGTACGGGGCCCAGGGCAGCTTGTACCCGGGGCGCTCGACGAGGCCGTTCTGCGCGCGGCGCCAGAAGAACAGCGAGCAGATCATGACCATGGCCCAGGTGCCGAGGATGCCGATGGAGGCGAGGTTGAGGACGATCTCGAAGGCCTCGCCGGGCATCCAGTAGTTCAGGCCGACGCCGGCGACGCCGAAGGCGGCGGTGAAGAGGACGCCGCCGTAGGGGACCTTGCCCTTGTTCATGACGCCGGTGAACTTCGGGGCCGAGCCGGACATGGCCATCGAGCGCAGGATCCGGCCGGTGGAGTAGAGGCCGGAGTTCAGGCTGGAGAGGGCGGCCGTCAGGACGACCAGGTTCATGATGCCGGCCGCGCCGGGGATGCCCAGCTTGTCGAAGACCGTGACGAAGGGGCTCTGGTCGGCCGAGTACTCCGTGTACGGGAGCAGCAGCGCGAGCAGGACCACGGAGCCGACGTAGAACAGGCCCACGCGCCACATGATCGAGTTGATGGCCTTCGGCATGATCTTCTCGGGGTTCTCGGTCTCACCGGCGGCGACGCCGCAGAGCTCGACGGAGGCGTACGCGAAGACCACGCCCTGGATGACCAGGAGCATCGGGAGCACGCCGGACGGGAAGATGCCGCCGTGGTCGGTGATGTTGGCCAGGCCCGGGGTGCTGCCGTCGATGTCGTGGCTGGTGGCGACCAGGTAGATGCCGACGATCAGGAAGATCGCGAGGGCGGCGACCTTGACCAGCGAGAACCAGAACTCCATCTCGCCGAAGTACTTCACCGAGATCAGGTTCGCGGTGAGGACCACGGCCAGGGCGATGAAGGCGAGCACCCACTGCGGGATGTCGGTGAACATCGACCAGAAGTGGGCGTAGGTCGCCGCGGCCGTGATGTCGGCCACGGTGGTGGTGGACCAGTTCAGGAAGTAGAGCCAGCCGGCCGTGTAGGCGCCCTTCTCCCCCATGAACTCGCGCGCGTAGGAGACGAAGGCTCCGGAGGAGGGGCGGTAGAGGACGAGCTCGCCGAGGGCCCGGACCACGAAGAAGGCGAAGACGCCGCACACCGCGTAGGCGATGGCCAGGGAGGGTCCGGCGCCGGCGAGGCGGCCGCCGGCGCCCAGGAACAGGCCGGTGCCTATCGCCCCGCCGATGGCGATCATGTTGATGTGGCGGGACTTGAGGTCCTTGCTGTAGCCCTCGTCACCGGCGTCGACATGGCGGGAGGACGCCTCGGCGGGGGCCTCGGTCAAGGTGCGGTCACTCATATACGACTTCGCCTTCGTGGGTGGGACAGGCAGGCCGGAAGGCGCGTGCGGGGGAGCTGGGTGGTGTCCCCCGTGCCGCGTTCCGGTGATTTTGTCGCCCCAATAGACCATGAGCGTCCGCCCCCCGCCAAAATCGGCCACTGTGCGCAGAAGCCTCCGGCCACCTTGGAAAGGGTCGCCGGAGGCTTCCGGGGGGTGCGGATACGAGGGCTGCGGGGTCTCAGGAGCCCGGTCCGGCCTCGGCGGCCTGGTCGAGCCGGAAGGCCTCGTTGCCCAGGCCGATCCGGGCGTGCGCCTCGGGGCGGCGGGCCTTGAGGACCAGCCCGTGGACCAGTCCGGCCAGCGCGGCCGCGCCGATGATCCCGGGCAGTGCCCAGCTGAGCGCGGAGCCCTCCTCGGCGGCGACCAGGAGCGTGAAGTCCTTGACGGTGTAGACGGCGATGACGACCAGGGCCACGCCGGCGAGGCCCGCCGCGACGAGCCGCCAGACCTGGGCCCCGGCGGCGCCCCGGCGGACGAAGAAGGCGATGACGGCGAAGGAGGACGCGGCCATCAGGGCGGTCACTCCGAGGGCTCCGACACTGCCCATCCAGGTGAACAGGTGCAGGACGGGGGCGGTGGGGTCGCCCGCCGGGGAGGTGTCGGTGACGGCGAAGGCGAGGACGACGAGGGCGGCGACCACGGTCTGGAGCAGGGAGCCGGTGGCGGGGGCGCCGGTGCCGGGGTTGGTGCGGCCGAAGCGGGCGGGGAGCAGGCCTTCGCGGCCCATGGCGAAGGCGTAGCGGGCGACGACGTTGTGGAAGCTGAGCATGGCGGCGAACATGCCGGTGACGAAGAGCACGTGCAGGACGTCGGTGAAGCCGGCGCCGAGGCGGCTGCGGGTGAGGTCGAAGAGGAGGGCGGGGCCGGCGTCGGCGGCCGCCTTGGTGATCTGTGCGGGCCCGGTGGCCACGCTGAGGGCCCAGGCGCTGAGGGCGAAGAAGAGGGCGACGAAGCCGACGGCGAGGAACATCACGCGGGAGACGACGATGTGCGGCTTGCTGGTCTCCTCGGCGTAGACCGGGGACTGCTCGAAGCCCACGAAGGCGGCGATGCAGAAGCACAGGGCGGTGCCGAGGCCGGCGCCGCCGAGGGTGGCGGGGTCGAAGGTGTGCAGGGACAGGCCCTGGGGGCCGGGCTTGCCGAGGGCGGCGAGGTCGAAGACGACGACGAGGGCGCATTCGATGAGCAGCAGGACCCCGAGCACCTTGGCGTTGAGGTCGATCTTCAGCCAGCCGAGGGCGCCGGTGGCGGCGACCGCGAGCAGGGCGGGGATCCACCAGGCGATCTGCGTGTCCAGGTAGGTGGCGAAGAGGCCGGAGATCTCGAAGCCGAGGATGCCGTACACGCCGACCTGCATGGCGCTGTACGCGACGAGGGCGACGAGGGAGGCGCAGGCGCCGGCGGTGGGGCCGAGGCCGCGGGCTATGTAGGCGTAGAAGGCGCCGGCGTTGTGGACGTGGCGGCTCATCTCGGCGTAGCCGATGCCGAAGAGGGCCAGGACGACGCCGAGGATCACGAAGAGGAGGGGCTGGCCGACGATGCCCATGACCCCGAAGATCGTGGGCATGACACCGGCGACGACCATCAGGGGCGCGCTGGCGGCGAGCACGGAGAGCAGCAGTCCGGCGGTGCCGAGGCGGCCGGCGCGCAGGGCGCGGTCCTGGCCCTTGTAGGTGCGGATCTCGGCCTCGGTGGCGGCGGCCGTCACGGTGGATCTGCCCGTCGGCATGGCAGGGTCCCTTCGGGGTCGGGTGGGCTGGGGGCGGGGTCAGGCGGTGCCGAGCGCGGCGCTGCGCGCGGCGAGGAAGGCCTTGGTGGGGTCGCGGTCCGGGTAGGACCAGGGGGCGCGGGTGGCGTGGCCCCCGATGCGGTGGAAGAGGGCGGCGGCTTCGGCGGGGCGGCCTTCGCAGAGCTTGGCGTGGGCGAGGAAGTTGAGGTCGACGCGGTTGCGGGGGTGGTCCTCGCGTTCCCACTCCAGCCACCAGTCGAAGGCGGAGCGCAGCACCTGGCGGGCGCGGCGGCCGGTCCAGTGCTCGGCCGCGGCGTCGGGGGCGGTCCGGCCCTCGGCGGCGGCGAGGACGCGGTAGCGCTCGGCGTGGGCGATGACGGGGAGCACGGCGAGCGGGGAGTCGGCCGGGGACTCCTCGGCGGCCCAGGCGGCGAAGTCGTAGACCTCGTGGAGCGGGTCGCGTCCGGCGGCCGGGTCGCGTTCGGCGAGCCGGGCGACCATGAGGTGGTGGGCGTGGTGGTGCTCGCGGTGGCGGGCCCGGACCTGGTCGAAGTGGCGGCTGAACTCCTCGTCGGTGCCGAAGGCCCGGGAGAGCATCAGGAGGCCGAGCCAGGGGGTGGGGTCGGCCGGGAGCAGGGCGGCGGCGCGGCGGCAGGCCTCGTCGGCGGCCTGGGGGGTGCCCTTGCCGCGCAGGGCGGCGTGGACGGCGGCGCAGGCGAGGAGGGTGGCGGCGTCGGGGCTGCCGGGTTCGGCGAGGAGCCATTCGCGGGCCCAGGCGGTGGCCGAGGGGGTCTGGGCGAGGACGGTGACGCGGTGGCCCCGGCGGTCCCAGTCGTCGCCGGTGGCCACCAGCAGGCTGCGGGCCCTGGCCCAGCGGCCTTGGGTGAACTGGCCACGTACGGAGACGAGTTCGGTGTCGCAGAGCGCCGGGTCGAAAAGCTGGGCGTCCCGCTTGCGGGTGCGGCCGAGGGGCGGCGGCGGGGACATCCGCGGGTTCCCTCCAGAGCGCGGGCGCGGGTGGACGACGTACGGGGGTGCGGTTGGACGACGTACGGGGATGCGGGTGCGGGGCCGTTCGGGTGCGGGTGGGCGGCGCCGGGGCGCGGCTCGATCACACCGGTGGTCAATCCGGTTGATCACTCACAGCAAACCGGTACGCACAACTCCGCGTCAAGGGTCGGTCCCGGCGGGTGGCCGGAATCAACTGGTGGGAGAAGGGGGTCGGTTGGGGCGCTATCGACCACCGGCGGCGGGGACTGGCGGCTAGGAGACCGCGGTCGCCGCCGCGCGGCCCGCCGCGCGGCCGGAGAAGAGGCAGCCGCCCAGGAACGTGCCCTCCAGGGCGCGGTAGCCGTGGACGCCGCCGCCGCCGAAACCCGCCGCCTCGCCGGCCGCGTACACGCCGGGCAGCGGCTCGCCCGAGGGGGTCAGGACGCGGGAGGAGAGGTCGGTCTCCAGGCCGCCCAGGGACTTGCGGGTCAGGATCGAGAGGCGGACGGCGATCAGCGGGCCGGCCTCGGGGTCCAGGATCCGGTGCGGGGCGGCGGTGCGGATCAGCCGGTCGCCGAGGTATCTGCGGGCCCCGTGGATGGCCGTCACCTGGAGGTCCTTGGTGAAGGGGTTGGCGATCTCCCGGTCGCGGGCGGTGACCTCCCGCCGGACGGTGGCCTCGTCGAGCAGGTCCTCGCCGGTGACCTCGTTCATCCGTCGGACCAGCGCGGACAGGTCCCGTTCGACGACGAAGTCGGCGCCCCGGTCCATGAAGGCCTTGACCGGCCCGGGTACGGCCTGCCGGGCGCGGACCAGCACCTCGCGGACGGAGCGGCCCGTCAGGTCGGGGTTCTGCTCGGAGCCGGAGAGGCCGAATTCCTTGCCGATGATGCGCTGGTTGAGCACGAACCAGGTGTGGTCGTGCCCGGTGCGCATGATGTGGTCGAGGGTGCCGAGGGTGTCGAAGCCGGGGAAGAGGGGGACGGGCAGGCGCCGGCCGGTGGCGTCCAGCCACAGGGAGGAGGGGCCGGGCAGGATGCGGATGCCGTGGCGGGCCCAGATCGGGTCCCAGTTCTCGATGCCCTCGGTGTAGTGCCACATCCGGTCCTTGTTGATGTGGCTGGCCCCGGCCTTCTCCGTGATGCCGAGCATCAGGCCGTCCACGTGCGCGGGGACCCCGGAGAGCAGGCGGGCGGGCGGGGTGCCGAGGCGGGCCGGCCACTGGGCGCGGACCAGGTCGTGGTTGCCGCCGATGCCGCCGCTGGTGACGATCACCGCCTGGGCGCGCAGGCTGAAGGACCCGGTGCTCTCGCGGCTGCTCGCGGCGCCCCGTACGGCGTCGGAGGGGGCGAGGACCTCCCCGGTGACGGTGTCCACGGCGCCGGCGGTGGAGGCGAGGCCGGTGACGCGGTGGCGGAACCGCAGCTTCACCAGGCCCCGGGCCACCCCGGCGCGGACCCGGCGTTCGAAGGGCTCCACCAGGCCGGGGCCGGTGCCCCAGGTGATGTGGAAGCGGGGGACGGAGTTGCCGTGTCCGTTGGCGTCGTAGCCACCCCGCTCGGCCCAGCCGACGACGGGGAAGAAGCGGACGCCCTGGGCGTGCAGCCAGGGCCGCTTCTCGCCGGCGGCGAAGTCCACGTACGCCTCGGCCCAGCGGCGCGGCCAGGCGTCCTCCTCCCGGTCGAAGCCGGCGGTTCCCAGCCAGTCCTGGAGGGCGAGGGCGCGGCCGTCCCGGATCCGCATCCGGCGCTGCTCGGGCGAGTCGACGAAGAACAGCCCGCCGAAGGACCAGTGCGCCTGCCCGCCGATCGACTGCTCGGGCTCCTGGTCGAGGAGGATCACCTTCCGGCCCGCGTCGACGAGCTCGGCGGTGGCCACGAGGCCCGCGAGGCCCGCTCCGATCACGATCACGTCAGCGTCGTAGCTCATGCGTCTGCCCGTCCTCCGGTCGGTGGTGGGGCAGATCCTTTGCTACGGAGCGGTAACCCGTCAACAGCGGTGGTTGGATGGACGGGTGAGTGCTGCGGATGAGGTGCTGGACGTGGTGGACCGCGACGACCGGGTCACGGGGCGGGCGCGGCGGGGTGAGGTGTATGCCCGGGGGCTGCTCCACCGGTGTGTGTTCGTGCAGGTCAGGGACGAGCTCGGGCGGGTCTTCGTGCACCGCAGGACCGCTTCGAAGCTGGTGTTCCCCGCGCACTACGACATGTTCGTGGGCGGGGTGCTGGGCGCCGGGGAGGACTACCCGGGGGCGGCGCTGCGGGAGGCGGAGGAGGAGCTGGGGGTGAGCGGGCTGGAGCAGCCGGTGCCGCTGTTCAAGTTCCTCTACGAGGGTCCGGGCGGCTCCTGGTGGTCGTACGTGCACGAGGTGCGGTGCGCGCTGCCCGTCGCCCCGCAGGAGTCCGAGGTGGACTGGCACGCCTGGCTGGAGCCGGCGGAGCTGGAGCGGCGGGCGGCCGGCGGGGAGTGGCCCTGGGTGCCGGACGGCCTGGAGGCGTACCGGCGGCTGCGGGCGTTCCGGGGGGACGGCCCGGCCGCCCGCGCCCCGGGCCTGCGGGGGACGTAAATTGGACAGGTGATCGACTTCGGCAAGGACGTGCGCCTCTGGTTCGCCCCGCAGCGGCTGAGCGGCGAGGGCGAGACCCCGGACTACCGCTTCTCCCTGGCCAACGAGCGGACCTTCCTGGCCTGGATCCGGACCGCGCTGGCGCTGGTGGGCGGCGGGTTCGCGGTGGACCAGTTCCTGCCGGACCTGCGCTGGGGGGTGCGGGTGGGGATGGCGCTCGCCCTGCTGGCGGTGGGGGCGGCCTGCGCGCTGCGGGCCGTGCACCACTGGGTGCGGTGCGAGCGGGCGATGCGGCGGGGCGAGGACCTGCCGCTGTCGCCGTTCCCGGTGCTGCTGAGCCTGGGGGTCGGGCTGGTCGCGGTGGTGATGGTGGTGGTCGTGCTGATGGGCTGGACGGGCCGGCCGTGACGCGTCCGGGGACGGCCGCCCGGGACGCCGGGCTGCAGCCCGAGCGGACCCGGCTGGCGTGGCGGCGCACCACCCTGGCGTGCTCGGTCACCGCGGTGCTCGCGCTGCGGCAGGCGCTGCACGGGACCGGTTCGCCGGTGGAGGTGGGCGGGGCCGCCGTGATCGCGCTGGTGTGGGTGGCGTTCCTGTGGGTGGCGCACCGGCGGATCCGGCAGCTCGCGGCCGCCCGGCCGGCGGGGCTGACGCACCGGGCGGCGGCGGGGGCGGCGGCGTGCGCGGTGGCGCTGGCGGTGTTCGCGATGACCGTGATCGTCTGACCCGTCCCGTCCCGAACCGGTCCGAACCCCGCCCTCCGCCGGCCCGGGTCCGGCTGACAGGATGCTGACCGCCTGTCACAGCGACCCGGGGAGAGCGCCCATGACCGTCGAGAAGCCGTACGTCGTCCAGCCCGCGGCAGGGGTGTACGCCTATGTCCAGCCGGACGGCGGCTGGTGCCTGAACAACGCCGGCTGGATCTCCGACGGCGGACGGACCGTGCTGGTCGACACCGCCGCCACCGAGCGGCGGGCGCTGGCCCTGCGCGAGGCGGTCCTGGCGGCCGGGTCCGCGCTGCCGCGGACCGTGGTCAACACCCACCACCACGGCGACCACACCTACGGCAACACCGTCTTCGCGCCGGCCGTGATCGTCGGCCACGACAACGCGCGGACCGAGCAGCTGGCCGCCGGGCACCAGCTGGAGCTGATCTGGCCGGCGACCGACTTCGGCGCGATAGAGATCACCGCGCCCGACCTCACCTACGGCGACCGGCTGACCCTGCACGCCGGGGACACCGAGGTGCGCGTCCTGCACCCGGGGGTCGCGCACACCACCGGCGACTCGGTGGTGTGGCTGCCGGCGCAGCGGGTGCTGTTCACCGGCGACCTCGTGTTCGCCGGGGGCACGCCCTTCCTGGCGATGGGCTCGCTGGCCGGTTCGCTGCGGGCGCTGGAGCTGCTGCGCTCGCTGGACGCGGAGACCGTCGTACCCGGGCACGGGCCGCTGACCGACCCGTCGGCGTACGAGTCCACCGAGCGCTACCTGCGGTACGTGGCGGAGCTGGCCCGGGAGGGCCGGGACAAGGGGCTGACCCCGCTGGAGACCGCGCGCGGGGCGGACCTCGGGGAGTTCGCGGCCTGGCGGGAGAGCGAGCGGCTGGTGGCGAACCTGCACCGGGCCTACGCGGAGCTGGCCGGGGAGCCGGAGGGGGCCCCGCTGGACATCATGGCCGTGCTGCGGGACATGACGGTGATGAACGGCGGCACGCCGATCCTGTGCCACGCGTGAGGCACTGACGGCGAGGCGGGCGGGCCGGAAGGTCTTCTTTCGGCCCACCCCCTGGACGGCATACCGACTGGTCGGCATGATGACTCGGGACACCCGTCGTCGACCCGACTTCGTACGGAGGCGCGCACATGACCCCAGCCGACCCCCGAGGCCTCGATCTGGAGCGGCTGCGCGACCGGCTGGACGCCGCGCTGCCCGGGCTCGTGGCCGGACCGCTGACCGGCCGGCTGATCGAGGGGGGCCGGTCGAACCTCACGTACGCGGTCACCGACGGCTCCTCGCGCTGGGTGGTGCGCCGCCCGCCGCTGGGGCACGTCCTGGCCACGGCGCACGACATGCGGCGCGAGCACCGGGTGATCGCCGCCCTGCACGGGACGGCCGTACCGGTGCCGGAGCCGCTGCTGCTGTGCGAGGACGAGGAGGTGCTGGGGGCGCCGTTCTACGTGATGGAGCACGTGGACGGGGTGCCGTACCGGACGGCGGAGCAGCTCGCGGAGATCGGCCCGGAGCGCACCCGGCGGGCGGTGCTGGGGCTGGTGGACACCCTCGTCGACCTGCACGCGGTGGACCCGCAGGCGGTGGGCCTGGGCGACTTCGGCCGGCCCGAGGGGTTCCTGGACCGGCAGCTGCGCCGCTGGGGCAAGCAGCTCGCGGCCTCGCGGGGCCGGGAGCTGGCCGGGATCGACGAACTGCACGCGGCCCTGGGCCGGGCCCTGCCCGCCTCCCCCGCCCCGGCCGTGGTGCACGGGGACTTCCGGCTGGACAACGTGCTGATCGGCGGGCCGGACGACACGATCCGGGCGGTGCTGGACTGGGAGATGTCGACGCTGGGCGATCCGCTGACGGACCTCGGGCTGCTGGTGATGTACAGCTCGGACCTGGGGCTGGCGGACTCCCCCGTCAGCACGACGAGCCGGGCGCCGGGCCATCCGGCGCCCGCCGAGCTGGTCGAGCGGTACGCCGCCCGTTCGGGCCGGGACACCGGGGCGATCGCCTGGTACACGGCCTTCGCCTGGTTCAAGCTCGCGGTGATCCTCGAGGGCATCCACTACCGCTACACGCTCGGGCAGACGGTCGGCGCGGGCTTCGACCGGATCGGCGAGCTGGTCCCGGTCTTCATCGCACACGGTCTGACCACCCTCCAGGAAGGCTGAGGAGCCGCCCAGATGGACTTCGCATTCGACACCCGGACCGAGGAACTCCGCGGGCGGCTGCTCGCGTTCATGGAGGAGTACGTCTACCCGGCGGAAGCCCTCGCCGCCGAGCAGCGCGCGCGGCTGGCCTCGCCCTGGGACACCCCGGCCGTCTTCGGTGAACTGAAGACCGAGGCGCGCCGCCGCGGCCTGTGGAACCTCTTCTTGCCCGACGAGGAGTACGGGGCCGGGCTGACCAACCTCCAGTACGCCCCGCTCGCCGAGATCACCGGCCGCAGCCCGCACCTGGCCCCGATGGCGACGAACTGCGCGGCCCCGGACACCGGGAACATGGAGCTGCTGGCCCAGTTCGGCAGCGAGCGGCAGAAGAAGCAGTGGCTGGAGCCGCTGCTGGCCGGGGAGATCCGCTCCGCCTTCGCGATGACCGAGCCCGAGGTGGCCTCCTCGGACGCGACGAACATCGAGACCCGGATCGAGCGGGACGGCGACGCGTACGTGGTCACCGGCCGCAAGTGGTACATCTCCGGGGCGATGAACCCCGACTGCAAGGTCTTCATCGTGATGGGCAAGACCGACCCGGACGGCGCCGATCCGCGCCGCCAGCAGTCGATGGTGCTGGTCCCGCGCGACACCCCGGGCGTGGAGGTGCGCCGGGCGATGACCGTGTACGGGTACGCGGACCACGACCACGGCGGGCACGCCGAGGTGGTCTTCGACGGGGCCCGGGTGCCGGCGGAGAACCTGGTCGGCGAGGAGGGTGCCGGCTTCGCCATCGCCCAGGCACGCCTCGGCCCGGGCCGGATCCACCACTGCATGCGGCTGATCGGCATGGCGGAGCGGGCCGTCGAGCTGATGTGCCGGCGCGCGGTGGGCCGCAGCGCCTTCGGGAAGGAACTGGCCGCGCAGGGCGTCGTGCAGAACTGGATCGCGGACGCCCGGGTCACCATCGAGCAGTTGCGGCTGCTGGTGCTGAAGACGGCCTGGCTGATGGACACGGTCGGCAACCGGGGCGCGCACACCGAGATCCAGGCCATCAAGATCGCCACCCCGCGTGCGGTCGTGGGGATCCTGGACCAGGCGGTGCAGCTGCACGGCGCGGGCGGGGTCAGCCAGGACTTCCCGCTGGCCGAACTCTGGGCGGCGGCGCGGACGCTGCGGCTGGCGGACGGCCCGGACGAGGTCCACCAGCGCTCCCTGGCCCACCGCGAGCTGAAGCGCTACCGCTGAGCCGTCACGGCGGCGTCCCGGCCGGAGGCCGTCTCGATGACCTCGTCCAGCACCTCGCGGGAGCGGACGAGGTCGCCGATCATCCGGTCGATCCGGTCCCGTTCGGTGACCAGTTCGGCCACCAGGGCGGGGGTGGCGCGTACCGACGGGCCGCCGTCCTCGTCCCGCATGCAGGGCAGGATCTGTACGATCTTGGAGCTGTGCAGTCCGGCCGCGTAGAGCTCCTGGATCCGGATCACCCGGTCCACGGCCCGCTCGGGGTAGTCGCGGTGGCCGCCGGGCGTCCGGTCGGACGCCAGCAGTCCCTGCTGCTCGTAATAGCGCAGCGAGCGCTCGCTCACCCCGGTGCGCGCCGCCAGTTCACCGATCCGCATGGTCACCTCATCCGGCCTCGAAGCCCTTGAACCTGACACTGGTGTCAGGTTCTACGGTACCCGCATGACGCAGACACGACAGACCCCCGCCGCCGGATCCCTCCTCTTCTCCCCCGCCCGCCTGGGCCCCCTCGACCTCCCCAACCGCCTGGTGATGGCCCCGCTGACCCGCAACCGCGCCGGCGGCGACGGGGTGCCCGGGGAGCTGATGGCGACCCACTACGCGCAGCGCGCCTCGGCCGGCCTGATCATCGCGGAGGCCACCACGCCGAACGCCGTCGGCCAGACCTATCCGCACATCCCCGGCATCCACACCGCCGCCCAGACGGCCGGGTGGCGGAGGGTCACCGACGCGGTGCGGGCGGCCGGCGGACGGATGTTCCTCCAGCTCCAGCACGGCGGCCGGATCGGCCACCCCGACACCAGCGGCCACGTCCCGCTGGCCCCGTCGGCGGTCCCGCTCCCGGAGCCCCTGCACACCCCCAGCGGGTTCCAGGAGCCCGTCACCCCCCGGGCGATGACCGAGGAGGACATCCGCTCCACCATCGCCGACTTCGCGGACGCCGCCCGCAACGCCGTCGCCGCCGGCTTCGAAGGGGTGGAGGTGCACGCGGCGAACGGCCTGCTGCTGCACCAGTTCCTCGCACCGAACACCAACCTCCGCACCGACGCGTGGGGCGCCTCCGTCCAGGGGCGGATCCGGTTCGCCGTCGAGGTGGTCCGGGCCGTCGCCGAGGCCGTCGGCCCGGAGCGGGTCGGCGTACGGATCTCACCCGGAGTGGAGGTCAACGGCGTGCTGGAGCCCGACGCCGAGGAGCTCTACCCGGCGCTCCTGGCGGCCCTCGCGGAACTGGCGCCGGTCTACCTGCACCTGGAGCACGCCGACCAGGAGCGCCCCGGCTTCGCACTGGTGCGCGGGGCGTGGCCGGGCACGCTGATCGCCAACCCGAAGCTCACCCGCGAGGAGGTCGCCGCCGACGCGGGCGCGGCGGCGGCCGAGCGGCTGCTGGCCCGGGGCGCCGACCTGGTGGCCCTCGGGCGGGGCTTCATCGCCAACCCCGACCTCGTGGAACGGCTGCGCACGGGCGGCCCGCTCAACGAGCTCCGCCCCGAGCTCCTGATGCACGTACACGGCGCCGAGGGCTACAACGACTACCCGGCGCTCGCCCCCGCCCCCACCCCCGCCCTCGTCTAGGGCGCGGGCCGTGCCTAGGGGCGCAGGGAGCGCAGGAGCAGGTCGGCGAGGTGGTCGGCCACCTGGTGCGGGGTCAGCGGGCCGTCGGTCCGGTACCAGGTGGAGAGGTGGTGCACCGAGCCGAAGTAGTAGTCCACCACCAGGTCGGCGGGGGTCGCCGTGGCGAACACGCCCGCGGCCATGCCCTCCTCGACCAGCGCGCGGAACCGCTCGTGGTAGCGCCGGCGTTCGGCCCGGACCTGCTTGTACTTCTCCGGGCTGAGCTGGTGCATCGACCGGAAGAAGATCATCGCGTCGTCGAGGTTCTCGATCGTGGTGACGACGACGTCGGCCGCCGCGGCCCGCAGCCGTTCCTCGACGGGGGCACCGGATCCGGCCACCGCGTCGAGCCGCTGCTGCTGGAGGCGCAGCATGCGCGCGTACACCTCGTGCAGCAGGTCGTCCTTGGATCCGAAGTAGTGGTAGAGCGCGCCCTTGGTCACCCCGGCCGCCTCGACGATCTCCTGGACGGAGGTGCGGTCGTAGCCGCGCTCGGCGAACAACCTGGTGGCGACGGCCAGCAGGCGCTGCGGCACCGGGGTCTCGCGGTCGTGGCCGCGGTCCTGGTCGCGTCCGTGGTCGCGGTCGCCGTCCCCGGGTCCGGCGGTGTTCCTGGCGGCCATGGCGCTCGCCTCCCTCTCCTGATCGTCCGACTGTTTTCAGCCGCGCTCGCGCAGTTCTCGTCGGAGGATCTTGCCACTGGTGGTCTGGGGAAGAACAGGCAGGATCTCGACCCGGCGCGGGTACTTGTAGGCGGCGAGGCGCTCGGCGCAGTACGCGGCGAGTTCGGCCGGCTCGGCACGGGTTCCGGGGCGCAGGCTCACGTAGGCGGTGACGGTCTCCCCGCGGTAGGCGTCGGGGACGCCGACCACGGCCGCCTCCCGCACGGCGGGGTGGGTGTAGAGGACGTCCTCGACCTCGCGCGGCCAGACCTTGAACCCGGAGGCGCTGATCATGTCCTTCTTGCGGTCGACGACGTAGAGCCAGCCGTCGGCGTCCATGAACCCGACGTCCCCGGTGCGCAGTTCACCGTCCGGGAAGGCGGCGGCGGTCTCCTCGGGCAGTCCCCAGTAGCCGGGCACGACCTGCGGCCCGCGGACGGCGATCTCGCCGGTCCGCCCGAGCGGGAGCTCGGCGCCGTGCTCGTCGAGGATCCGGACGAGGGTCTGCGCGCCCGGGACCCCGACGGAGAGCGTGCCGCTGCCGGGGTCGACGGGGGCCTCGCGGTGGGCGGGGACGGAGGCGCAGGGGGCGGTGCACTCGGTGAGGCCGTAGCCGTTGCGCAGGTAGAACCCGAACTCGGTGCGGAGGCGTTCGACGAGGGCGGGCGGGAGCGGGGCGCCGCCGGAGGAGATCACCTGGAAGGAGGCGAAGTGCTCGCGGGTGGCGGCGGGGTGCGCGGCCAGGGCGGTGAAGGCGGTGGCGGGCCCGATGGTGTAGGCGGGGCGGTGTTCGAGGAAGGCGTCGAGGACGGCTCCGGCGTCGAAGCGGTGGGCGAGGACGAGGGTGCCGGCGTTGACCAGGCAGGCGGTGAGCTCGCAGACCAGCCCGGTGATGTGGAACAGCGGCGCGAGCACGAAGTACCCGGCCCCCTCGGGGACGGGGTGCCCGGTGACCTGGCGGACGGCGTTGTAGGTGATCGCCCCGTGCGGGTTCATGGCGCCCTTGGGGGTGCCGGAGGTGCCGGAGGTGTAGCTGATGAGTGCCGTGTCCCCGGCCCCCAGGTGTGGATCAGGCGGCGCGGGGTGGCCCTGGCGGGCCACGGTGAGCAGGTCGGCGGCGGCCGGAGCGGAACCCGGGGCCGGGACGGGGGGCGGGACCAGGGCCGGGGCCGGGACCGGGGCCGGGGCCAAGGCCGGGACGGGGGGCGGGCCAGGGACGGGGGGCCGGGGGAACGCGCGGGGGTCGTTGCGGGTCTGGAAGTCCGTGGCGCGGGCCGTCACGACGGCACGGACCCCGGTGTCCCGGGCGGCCTCCCCCAGGTACGCCTCCCAGGCGGAGCCCTCGCAGACCAGGGCGACCGCCCCGGAGTCCGCCAGCACGTGCCGGGTCTCGGCGGACTTGTACATCGGGTTGACCGGAACGACCACCGCCCCCGCCTTCCACGCCGCCAGCACGGCCAGCACGAAGTGCGGGGTGTTCTGCAGCATGACCGCGACCCGGTCGCCCCGCCGGACCCCGCGCTCCGCGAGGTACCCGGCCAGGGAGTCGGAGAGGGCGTCCGCCTCGGCGTAGCCGATCCGTCCGTCGAAGTACGCCAGCGCGGCCCGCTCCGGCGCCCGCGCCACGGCGGACCGGAAGGCGTCGAGCACGCTGGCCGGCGGCGCGACCGGCGCCAGCTGCGCGGCGCTGAGCTGCCGCAGCCACGGCCGTGCGGCATACGGGGAGCCGCTCCGGGCGAAGGCGTCGCCGGCCGGGGCGCCCGCGGCCGAGGCGTCGCCGGCCGGGGCGCCCACGGCGGAGGTGCCGCGCGCATTTTCACAACAGCCAGACCACCATTACACATAAAAACAACTAAGAGCCCAAGAGAAGACAGACTATGGGGTATGGGG